>JAICJJ010000345.1 GCA_025928535.1 Thermomicrobiales bacterium | reverse complement strand
CGGGTCATCAAGATCAACCGCGCGGCCGAACCGCCGGGCGAAGCGCGCCGCGACTGGGACATCATGAGCGATCTGGCGCGCCGCCTCGGTCGGGGTGAATTCTTCCCCTATCGGACGGCGCACGACATCTGGGAAGAACTGCGCGTCGCCTCGAAAGGGGGCGTGGCCGACTACTTCGGCATCACCTGGGAAAAGATCGACCGCGAAGGCGGCGTCTTCTGGCCCTGCCCCAGCCTGGACGATCCGGGCACGCCGCGCTTGTTCACCGAACGTTTCAACTACCCGGACGGCCGGGCGCGCATGTTCCCGACGCCCTACCGGCCGCCGGCCGAAGAACCGGACGCGGCGTTTCCCTTCCGCCTGACGACCGGCAGGGTCGTCTACCACTACCTCACCGGCAACCAGACCCGCCGGCTCGGCTTTCTCAACGCTCAGGCGCCCGAGCCGTGGGTCGAAATCCACCCGCAAGCCGCCGCCCGGATCGGCGTCGCCGACGGCGAAATCGTCCGCGTCCGCACCCCGCGCGAGGCGATGGAGGTGAAGGCGCTGGTCGTGCCGACGATCCGGCCCGACACGATTTTCATTCCGTACCACTACGGCCACCGGCAGGCGGTCAACCAGGTGACGATCCCGGCGGTCGATCCGACGGTCAAGATTCCCGAATACAAGGTCTGCGCCGCGACGGTTGAAAAAGTCGGAACCCCGTTGCCCTCGGCGCCGGAAACGGCGGTCGAAAACTTCACGCCCGAAAACGCGCCGGCGATGTTTCCCTACGCAGTCGGTCCGGTGAAACAGGAGACGGCGCGGGAAGCCCGGGCCTACTGACGGGAGGAACAGCGTTGGCGGTCAAGACGCTCTTCGTCGATCCCTCGCGCTGCATCGGCTGCCGCGCCTGCGAAGCCGCCTGCCGGGAATGCGATTCCCACAAGGGCGAGAGCATGATCATGGTCGATTTCATCGACCGCGAGATGAGCGTGGCGACCCAGCCGACCGTCTGCATGCATTGCCAGGATCCGGTCGCCCCCTGCGCCCAGGTCTGCCCGGTGCTGGCGATCCTGATTTCGCCCGACGGCGTCGTCCATCAAGCCGAGCCGTCGCGCTGCATCGGCTGCCGCAACTGCGTCTACGCCTGCCCCTTCGGCGTGCCCAAATTCGATTCCGCCGCGCGCCTCATGAAGAAATGCAATCTTTGCTACGACCGGACGAGTCAGGGGCTGCAGCCTTGGTGCGCCCAGGCCTGCCCGACCCAGGCGCTCTGGTACGGCGATTACGAGGAGTTCGTCAACCAGCGGGAAGGCCGGGCGGTCAACCTGACCACGTTCGGCGAGGAGACGGTGCGGACGCGGGTCTACCACGTCTTGCCGAACGCGGCGCCGCGGCTCGACGTGACGCTGCTGCTGGCGGAAGCCGAAGCGGACCTGAAAGGCGCCCGTCCGGCGCGGGAGGAGGCGTGGGTGCTGTGACCGCCGAACGCGTCGAACCGATCGCCGGCCAGGACGAACGGGACCGCCCGCTCAGCAACCGGAC
Organism: Thermomicrobiales bacterium; assembly: GCA_025928535.1. Classification (GTDB taxonomy): domain Bacteria; phylum Chloroflexota; class Chloroflexia; order Thermomicrobiales; family UBA6265; genus JAICJJ01. The sequence continues at coordinate 2,544 of JAICJJ010000345.1, read as the reverse complement.
GCGGGCCGAACGCTGGTCCGTCGCCTTCCCCTTCGGCTGGGACGCCGACGAACTGGTTGCCCGGCGCAACCTGCTGCGCTGGGCGGTGATGGCCTCCGGCGCGCTTTTCGCGGCGACCGGCGTCATCGCCGGGCTCAGTTTTCGGCTGGAACGGCGGCGGGGCGAGCGCCAGGCGGTCATCGCCGCCGCCGCCGTGCCGCCGGGCTCCGTCCATTACTTCGCCTACCCGACGGCGGACGATCACGCCATCCTCCTCCACCTGCCGGACGCCGGCTTCGTCGCCTACAGCGGCAAATGCACCCATCTCTCCTGCGCCGTCTACTGGAACGAAGCGCGCGGCCAACTGGTTTGCCCCTGCCACGAAGGCGTCTTCGATCCGCGCACCGGCGAGGTGCTGGCCGGCCCGCCGCCGCGCCCGTTGCCGCAGATCGAACTGAGCGAAATGGGCGGCACGATCTACGCCGAGGCGGAGGTGTTGCGTGGCCTCTGATGATTTCAAAGGGTCGGGCGGGACGGGCGAAAGCCGGCGCGAGCCGACCTGGGAAGGGCCGTTACTGCTGATGGCGCTGACCATCGGTCTCTTCCTGATGGGCCTCCAACTCTGGCTGTTGACCCTCGCCTTCAACCTCTATCTCGCCGGCGATCAGGGTCGGGTCGTCGTGGCGGCCGTCATCTCGGGCCTGATCTTCCTCGGCGGCTGGGGGATGTTGATCCTGCTCGATCGGATGGCGGCCCGGCGAGGGCGCCGGTGAAGGTCGGAGGCGAAGCGCCGGCCGCGACCGATCGGTCGATGGCGACGCGGATGCTGGCGCTGGCGACGCTCGCCTTTCTCGTCAGTTTCGCGGTCTGGGGGCTTGTCTCGCCGCTGGCGCCGGTCTTCCGCGAACGCTATGGGCTGTCCGGGATCGAAGTCGGGTTGCTGGTCGCGATCCCGGTCTTGCTCGGCTCGCTCGGCCGGATTCCGCTCGGTTTGCTGACCGACCGCTTCGGCGGCCGGCTGGTCTTCACCGCGCTGCTGGTCGCGATGCTCGTGCCGCTCGCGCTCGTCGGCCTGACGAATTCGTACCCGGCCCTCCTCGGCGCCAGCCTTTTGCTCGGCATCGCCGGCGCTTCGTTCGCGGTCGGCGTGCCATTCGTCTCCCGCTGGTTTCCGCCGGAACGGCAGGGGATGGCGCTCGGCATCTATGGCGCGGGCAGCGGCGGCACCGCCATTTCCAGTTTCTTCGCGCCCCGCCTCGCCGACAGCATCGGCTGGCGGGCGACGGTCTGGGTCTTTCTGCCGGCCGTCGCCGTGATGGCGGTCGCGTTCTGGCTGCTCGGCCGCGACGCGCCCGGCCCGGCGCAGGCGCCGCAAAGTCTTGGCGAGCGGTTCGGCGTCATGCGGCGACGACCCGTCGCATGGGTGCTCGCCCTCTTCTACTTCGTCTCTTTCGGCGGGCTGGTCGCGATGAGCGTCTACCTGCCGACGCTGCTAGTCGACGCCTACGGCCTGAGCCGGACCGACGCCGGGGCGCGGACGGCGGGATTCGTCGTGCTCGCCACCCTCTGCCGCCCGCTTGGCGGGACGCTGGCCGACCGCATGCCGGCGTCGGCGATCCTGAACGCCGTCTTCCTCGTCGTCGCGGCGCTGGCGATCGTGCTCGCCTTTGGGCCGAATTTCGCTGTCCTGACCATCGCCGTCCTCGGCATCGCCGCCGCGCTCGGCTTCGGCAACGGCGCCGTCTTCAAGATGGTGGCCGAACTTTTCCCGAAAGAAACCGGCACGGTGACGGGCGTCGTCGGAGCCGCCGGCGGGCTGGGCGGCTTTTTCCCGCCGCTGGTGGTCGGCGCGGTGTTCGACGTCACCGGCTCCTACGCGATCGGGTTCATGCTCCTCTCGGAATTCGCGCTCGGCTGCCTGATCGTCAATCTCCTCGCCCTCCAGCGCCACGCCCTGATGCTCGAGCCGAAAAGCGAGTAGCGGCGGTTCGACGTTCCGCCGGCACGGCGGGCTCGGCCGCCGCTTCCGCCGCCGGCCGCTGCCAAGGCCAGCGGCCTTCCGTCTCCAGTTCCAGTTCCAGGCTGAGAAACGTCCGGATCAGGACGATGATCGCCAGCACGCCGACCGACTGGAAACTCGGCTCGACCGCGACCGAGCGGATGATGTCGCCGGCGACCAGAAATTCGAGGCCGAGCAAGATGGCGCGGCCGATCGCCTGCCGGTAGTCGCGGTACCGGATCGGCGGACTGACGCCCGCCTGCACGTCGCGAAAAAAGAAGATCGTCGCGATGATGGAGCCGACGACGATGATGGCGACGCCGGTCGCTTCCATGATCCGGCCGGCCAATTCGACGATCGGCACGAATTCGATGCCCACCCCGGCGCGCTCCCTCTCCTTCGCCGCGGCGGCGCGGCCCACCCCTTGCCATTTCCATCGTAGGGCGTGATGGTTGCGCGTCAATGATTTGCGCCGGAGTTCCCTCACCCCCGGCCCCTCTCCCATTGCGATGGGCGAGGGAAGACGAGCACAGCGCTTGCAGCGTTCGTACTCCCCTCTCCTGCCG
>JAICJJ010000637.1 GCA_025928535.1 Thermomicrobiales bacterium | reverse complement strand
TGGCGCGACGGCCTCGCGCGGCTGGAAAAAGACCTGGCCGCCGGCCCCATCCGCGGCCGTTCGCTCTACACGCTGATCTGGGCCACGGCGCCGTGGGGGAATTGAGTTCCCTCACCCCCCGCCCCTCTCCCTCTGCGGCGGGCGAGGGGAGCACGAACGTGGCGAGCCGCGCAGGCCGACTCCCCTCTCTCGCCGCAGCGGGAGAGGGTGCAGGGGGTGAGGGAACGCCGTGGTTCGTCACTCCCACGGAGCCGTCGCCCAGATCAATGTGTACAGCGAACGACCGCGGATCGGGCCGAGCGCCAACTCCTGTTCCAGGCGTGCTACGCCGTCGCGCCAGGCGTCGTCCGAGATCAGATGCAGCGAGGAAAAGGCGCGGTCGCGATAGGGCTGGATGTCGGTCAAGTCGTATTCGATGCACGCCGAGTGGACATCGATCGCGTTGAAGCGGGCCGCGCGGAGTTCGTCCCAGAGGGTCGCCACCGTCGGGTAGCGCGCCCGCTCGATCGGCATCGTCTCCGGAAAGTGGCTGCTCAAGGGGCGGCGTCGTTCGATGTCGATTTCGGAATCAGTCACCGTGCAGAAGAGCCCGCCCGGTTTCAGGACGCGCGCCGCTTCCCCGAAATACGCCGCGCGATCGCCGACATGATGGATCACATCGACCGTGAACAGCAGGTCGAAGGCGCCGTCCGGCAGCGGCAACGCTTCGGCGCGGCCTTGTTCGAGCTGCAGCGGCAGCCCTTGGCGGCGAGCGCCGGCCAGCATCTCGGCCGAGGGATCGACTCCCCACGCCTCGCAACCGCTGGCCCGCTCGATCGCCGCCAGATAGTTTCCCGTGCCGCAGCCGACCTCGAGCACGCGGGAGCCAGGTCCGGGCGCGGCGGTCTGGAGCAGATCGGCGACGACGCCGGGGTGCGTCCGCCGGTGTTGGGCATAGGCGCTCGCGAGCTCGTCGTAGTCGAGCGCTTCGGTCGCTTGCATGGAAGTGCATCCTTCCGACAGAACGGCGGCGCGGATCTTTGGGCCGGCGTTCCGTCCGGTCTGGGTCAGTCGTCCGCGGCAGCCATGGCCGGCATCGGGCCGGCCGAGCGACGGGCGCGATTCGCTTCGCCCACCTGAATCACGAAGTCGATGATCTTGCCGGGGATGTCGACGCCGGTCGTGTCGATGCTGTTGCGAAACTCCATCGTGTAGTTGACCTCGTTGACCAGCAATCCCCGTTCGCTTTCGAGCAGATCGACCGCGACGACGCCGCCGCCGACCGCTCGCGCCGCGGCGAGAGAGAGCCGGTCGATCTCGTCCGTGACCGGACAATTGCTCGCCTTGCCGCCGCGCGCGGTGTTCGTGATCCAGTGGGGCGAATCGCGATAGATCGCGCAGATCGTTTCGTCGCCGACGACGAACGAGCGAATGTCGCGCCCGGGCTTTTTGACATATTCCTGGATGTAGAAAGCGCCGTGGTGAAACGAGCCGAGCGTCACCTTATGCTCCAGCAGCGCCTCGGCCGCGTCGCGGTCGTTGACGCGCGCCAGCAGCCGCCCCCAGGAGCCGATCGCCGGCTTCATCACGACGGGATAGCCGATT
>JAICJJ010000512.1 GCA_025928535.1 Thermomicrobiales bacterium | reverse complement strand
GAGCGTAGGCCTGCCCGCGTAGCTCAGCGGATAGAGCGCCACCGTCCTAAGGTGGGCGTCGGGGGTTCGAGTCCCTCCGCGGGCGCCGACCGGCGCCGCCAACCGCGTCATTCGCCGGCTGGCGGGCCGACCGCCTGGCGCGGCCACACGGCCGTCGCCGTTCGCGCGAGGAGACGCCCGTGGAACTTCAGATTCGCGGCCGCGGCATCCCCGTCACCGACGAGATCCGCCAATTCGCGGACAAGCGGGCCGCCCGGCTCGACCGGCTGGTCGGTCCGGTCATCGACGCGAAACTCGAATTGCGCGCCGACAACAACCGCGCCGGCCCGCCGATCACCACGGCGCAGTTGACGATCCAGACCGGACGCCGCCTGCTGCGGGCCGAAGAACGCGACCCCGAACCGCTGGCCGCGATCGACCGGGCGATCGACAAACTCGATCGTCAGATTCGCCGCTTTCACGACCGCCGCGCTGCCGGCAAGGCGCGCCAATCCGAAACGATCCGCACCCCGGCGATGCCGCCGGAACCGGATCACCTGCTCGACGAACTCGAAGACGACGGCGTCGAAACCGACCAGCGGCCGGGGCTGGTCCGAACCAAACGTTTCCTGCTCAAGCCGATGGATGTCGACGAAGCGATCGAGCAGATGGAACTGCTCGGCCACGACTTCTATCTCTTTCACAACGCGCTCGAAAACAGCCTGAGCGTCGTCTACCGCCGCCGCGATGGCTCCTATGGGTTGCTCGTTCCCGACTGACCCGACGGAACCAATGCAGTGCGTTCGCCGTACTTCTTCATGCAATCGAGTGGCGCGGCGCGACGTGCTACATTCGGCGCGCCGGATCGCGCCGGCGTGCGCCACGCTCGAACCATCATCTCCGCGCGGAGCGGCAAATGCCCAGTCCGCGCGACACGCGAAAGGCGACCAATCGGTGCATCCCGCTCCCTACGAGGGGCCGACGGTCTTCGGTTACGAGACCGATCTTCCCCTGCGCCGCGCCGCGCAAATTTCCGTGCACACCTCCCCGCTTTCGGCCCTCGGCGGCAAAGACGCGGGCGGAATGAACGTCTACATACGCGAACTTGCCTGCCATCTGGCCGATCTCGGCCTGCCGATCGACATCTTCACCCGTCGCGTCGATCCCGATACGCCCGCAGTGCAGGAACTGGCGCCGAACGTCAACGTCGTCGCCATCACGGCCGGCCCGCCGGAGCCGATCGACAAGAACGCGCTCGTTCCGCATCTTTCCCAGTTCGCGTCGGAAATGGCGCTCTATTCACTCCGCGAAGGCGTTCGGTACGACGTCGTCCACGCCCACTACTGGTTGTCCGGCCGGGCGGCGCACCTCGTCAAGCGCTACTGGGACACGCCATTCCTCCAGATGTTCCACACCACGGCCCACATGAAAAACGCGGTCGCCGGCGTCGCCGACCGGGAAACGGATCTCCGGCTGCGCACCGAGCAGCGCCTCTGCGCCCTCGCCGACGGTCTGATCGCGGCCAATCCCGACGAACGGGCCGACCTCGTCTGGCGATTCGGCACGCCGGCGGAAAAGGTCTGCACCATCCCGCCGGGCGTCGATCTCGATCTGTTCCGGCCGGGCGACCGCGCCGCCTGTCGGACCGAGCTTGGCCTCGCGCCGGACGAACCGGTGATTTTGTTCGTCGGCCGGATCGATCCGATCAAGGGGATCGACACGCTGCTCGAGGCCATGGCGATCCTCGCCGCCGATTCGACCATCGAGGCGAAACCGACCTTGCTGCTCGTCGGGGGCGATCTTGACGCGTCCGGGGCGCCGACCGGTCCGCTCGCCGCCGTCGCCGACGCCGCGTGCGCCGCCGGCATCGACCGCTTCATCCGCTTCGCCGGATCGCAGCCGCAAGACCGCCTGCCCCGCTTCTACACGGCCGCCGACGTCGTGGCCGTGCCGTCGCGCTACGAATCGTTCGGGCTCGTGGCGGTCGAAGCCCTCGCCTGCGGCGCGCCGGTCGTCGCCTCGCGGGCGGGCGGCCTCAAATTCACGATCGACGAAGGAGTCGGCGGCTTGCTCGTCCCACCGCAATCGGCTTCGACCCTCGCGTCCGCCCTGCGCGCAGTGTTGATCGACGACTCGCTGCGCACATCGCTTGCGGCCGGCGCCCGGCCGTCAGTCGAACGCTTCGCGTGGCCGGCGGTGGCGGCGTCGATGCTCCATGTCTACCGACGGCTCGCGGCCGGCTACCGCGCGCACCTCTGCCACGACGACGAAATCTTCACCGAGAGCGCCGGGGATTGACCCACTCGGCGACACGGCGGCCGATCTCGAATTTCGTCTGGCCTTTGATCGCGGCAAACGGCTTTTGATGGGCCCGGCCGAACACGAGCGCCGTCCGCTTCCCTGGCGCAATTTCGATCTCTCGGGCTTTGACCTCGTAGGGATTCGTGCGCTCGATCAGAGAGATCGTCTCCCACTCGCTCGCTGCGAACGGTTCCAAGGCGTCCAAATAGTGCCAAGCGACCGATATGAGAACGACGTCTGGAGCCAGATGCCGTGCCAGATCGATGAAGTGGCACCCTTCACCGACGATCCGGCCGCCGCCGACCGATCGGTTCTGGGTCCAGTGGTCAGCTGGGATCGAACCGG
>JAICJJ010000511.1 GCA_025928535.1 Thermomicrobiales bacterium | reverse complement strand
TCTGCCATTTCACCACCCCGGCGACGGATATCGCGCGACGCCGTGCGGAGTGTACTTCGCACGCGCCCCGGCGTTGCCGGGCGCGGCCGCCTCGGCTAGCATCGCCGCCGACGCGACCAACCGCCCGCTTCGCCGAGAGGAGCCCAACCGATGACCGCCGCCCCGGATGCCGCCGCGCTCGCCCGCAAGCCGTTTGGCCGAACCGGCCTCAGCGTGCCGCCGATCGCCGTCGGCTGCGCCCCGATCGGCAACATGCCGGAAGCGTTCGCCTATGGCGTCACCGAAGACGATGCGCGGGCGACGATCCGCGCCGCGCTGGCCTCCCCCATTCCCTTCATCGACACCGCCGCGCTCTACGGCGACGGCGAAAGCGAACGCCGCGTCGGACTCGCCCTGCGGGACCTGGGCGGCCTGCCGGCCAACGCGGTGCTCGAAACCAAGCAAGGGCGCGATCCAAACGACAACGACTATTCCGGCGAAACGGTCAAACGGCGCATGGAGCGCTCGCTCGCCCTGCTCGGCGTCGACCGGATCCACATCGTTTACCTGCACGATCCCGAATGGACGACGTTCAAGGCGGCGATGGCGCCGGGCGGTCCCGTCGAGACATTGCAGCGCTTCAAGGAGGAAGGCGTCGTCGGTCATCTCGGCGTCGCTGGCGGCCCGATCGACCTCGAAATCCGCTACGTCGAAACGGGCGTCTTCGACGCCGTCATCACCCACAATCGCTACACGCTGCTCAACCGCGCCGCCGATCCGCTGCTCGATCTGGCGCACGCGCGCGGCCTGGCGGTGCTGAACGCCTCCCCGTACGGCAGCGGCATCCTCGCCAAAGGCCCCGGGGACTATCCGCGCTACGCCTATCAGGACGCTCCCGCCGAATTGCTCGACCGGGTCCGTCGCATCGCCGCCATTTGCGACCGCCACAACGTGCCGCTGGCCGCCGCCGCCCTGCAATTTTCGACCCGCGACCCCCGCGTCACCGCGACCATCGTCGGCATGAGCCGGCCGGAGCGCATCCAGCAAACGATCGACTATCTGACCTGGCCGATTCCGGGTGCGCTCTGGGACGAACTGGCGACCGTGCCATTCTCGACGGACAACCCGGAAGCAGCCCGGTTCGAACATGGGCCGCGACCACCGTACTATGCGGGCGACCACGGGGCGCGGCGCTAGACCCGCCGCGCGCCCGACCTCCGCATCACCATCAGATCGCGATCCGCGACAGGAAGGCTGGCTGGCCGCGCACGCCGAGGCGGGTCCGCATCAACGCCCCGGCCGCCGCGCCTTCCTCCGGCCCCAGGTTGCCGCCCGCGCACGTCACGTAAGCGTCGGCGTAGTCAGGTCCGCCGAACGTGATGCTCGAGACCTTGCGCGCCGGAAACGTGACCGCGCCGAGCAGCGCGCCGTCCGGCGAATAGTGGAACAGCGCCGAGCCATCCCAGCGGGCCGACCAGAGATCGCCCGCAGCATCGACGGCCATGCCGTCCGGCACGCCCTCCGCCGCCGGAATGCGGACGATCGTCTCGCCCGCGCCGAGTTCGCCGGTCGCCCGGTCGTACGGATAGCGCGTGATCGTGCCCCGGCCGGAATCGCTGTGATAGAAGGCCCGCAGATCGGGCGTGAAGCCCATGCCGTTCGAGAGACCCGCGTCGGCCAGCGCCAGATGCAGCGATCCGTCCGGGTCGAGCCGCCAAAGCCGGCCCTGCCGTTCGCCGTCCGGCATCGTGCCGCAATAGACGCGGCCTTCGGGATCGGCGATCACGTCGTTGAAGCGCGTGCCTCGTTCTTCGGGAATCTCGTCGCGCAGCGTCGTCACCGCGCCGTCGCGCCAGAGGCGGATCGAGCCACGATCGCCGAACAAGAGGAACCCACCGTCCGCCTGCATCGTGAAGCCGCCGATCGGCGTTCCCGACTCGTAGATCAAACCATGCTCGCCGCTTTCGGGGTCGTAGCGATAGAGGCGGCCGGGCGGAATGTCCAACCAGTAAAGCGTCCGCTCGGCGGCGTGCCAAAGCGGCCCCTCGGTCGTCTCGCAGCCGTAATTGGCGATCGTTTCCAGTTCCGGCGCATCGTTCGCCCCGGTCATCGCTGCCTCCTCTCCGCGCTTTCCGCCCATTCTGGCGCATTGCGCTTGCGCATAAGGTGATTGACCGCTATAGTGCGCTGCGTGAGCGACGCGATGCGACCCACCACCGGCAAGACCACGGCGACCGTGATCTCCATTACCGAGATCACCAAGATTACCGTGCCTGCCGGTCCGGCGAGGCGCGACTGACGGGTCGCCCCAAACTGGAACGGATCGGCAGGCGGTGGCGGAAGCGCCCCGCTTTTTTTGTTTGTCCGAAGCGACGCGAGCGGGCATGGCGGAATCGAGGCGAGCGATGATCGTGCTGAAATTCGGAGGGACCTCGGTCGGAAACGCCGAACGCGTGCGCGAAGCGGCGCGAATCGCCGAAGCGCAGCCGTCGCCGCGCGCCGTGGTCGTCTCCGCCGCCTCGGGCGTGACCAATTTGCTGCTCGACGCCGCCCGCGCCGCCGCGTCCGGCGACGCCCAGGGGGTCGCCGCCGCCGTCGCCGCCATTCGCGCGAGGCATGCCAACGTCCTCGGGGGCGTCGCCGATCCCG
>JAICJJ010000080.1 GCA_025928535.1 Thermomicrobiales bacterium | reverse complement strand
GACGCTGAACGGCGGGAAATTGTAGTGATGGATATAGCGCTTACTGTCTTCCGGGCTGATCGAATCGAGCCGCTGTTCTTCCGCGGTCGAGCCCAGCGTGACGACCGTCACGACCTGGGTTTGCCCGCGGGTGAAGATCGCCGAACCGTGCGTGCGCGGCAGGTAGCCGACCTCGCACCAGATCGGACGAATCTCGTCCGGCTTCCGGCCGTCGGGCCGCGTGCCGTCGCGCAGGATGCCGCCGCGGACCTCGTCTTTCAGCAACGCTTCGAACGCGTCGCCAATTTCTTTCGTCGACCAGACCCCGCCGTCGCCGGCCGCGTCTTGCGCTTCGACCGTTTCGATCAATTCGCGCTTGAGCTCGCTCGTGCCTTCGAGGCGAACGACCTTGTCGGGGTTGCTGACCGCCTCGTGGAGTCGGTCGCCGATGATGTCGCGCACGCGGGCGAAGAGCGCTTCGTCCCGCTGCGGCGGCTCGTACGCCCATTTTTCCTTGCCGGCCAGCGCCCGCAGGTCGTTCTGGATCCGGCAGAGGTCGCGGATCACGTCGTGCGCGGCCGCGATGGCGTCGAGCATAACCGCTTCGGGAATGATGTCCGCTTCGCCTTCGACCATCATGATCGCGTCGGCGGTGCCGGCGATGACCATGTCGAGTTTGCTCGATTCGAGCATCGTCGTCGTCGGGTTGATGACGATCTTGCCATCGACATAACCAACCCGCACCGCGCCGACCGGACCATCGAAGGGGATCGGCGAAAGCGTCAGCGCCGCCGACGCGCCGATGATCGACAAGATGTCGGGGTCGTTTTCCTGATCGGCCGACATGACGGTGCTGATGACCTGGACTTCGGCCCGGTAGCCCTTCGGGAAGAGAGGACGGATCGGCCGGTCGGTCAGGCGCGCGGCCAGAATCGCCGCTTCGGTCGGCCGGCCTTCGCGCTTGATGAAGCCGCCGGGAATCTTGCCAGCCGCATACATCCGCTCTTCGTAGTCGACCGTCAGCGGAAAAAAGGGAACGTCTTCGCGCGGCTGGCTTTCGCCGACCACGGTCGAGAGAACCGTCGTGTCGCCATAGCGGACGACGACGGCGCCGTCCGCCAGGCCGGCGACGCGCCCGGTTTCGAGCGAAAGGCTGCGGCCGGCGATTTCGAGTTCGACGGTATGGATTGTGGGAGTGTTGTCGAGCGTCATCGGGTGCTCCTCGGGCCGGATCGATCCGGCGGGAATCGTGGCGCGGCCGAACTTCGGCGCGCCGGGGTCGAGTCCCGGCCCTGGATGAGGAACTGGAGCGCGCCGGCGTTCGCCGAGCCCCGGCGCGCTCCAATGCCCCATCCCGTTCGCCGGGAATGCGGGCGTCAGACGACTACATCATGGCGCGCTCCTCTCCTGGCCGCCGGCGGGCTGGCTTCGCCGGCAACCAAACGGCCCAGGGGATGACCCCCAGGCCGTCGGCACGTTCGCCGCGTTTGCGGCGGCCATCCGAATTGGGCGCGAATTGGCGAAATGGCGGAAGCAGGATCGTTCGCGTTCGTTGCCGCCGCCTACTTTCGCAGACCGAGGCGCGCGATCGTGGCCCGATAGCGTTCGACGTCTTTGTCGCTCAAATAGGCGAGCAGGCGCCGACGCCGGCCGACGAGCTTGAGCAGGCCGCGCCGCGAATGATGATCGTGCTTATGGGTTCGCAGATGATCGGTCAAGCCGAGAATGCGCTCGGTCAGCAGCGCGATCTGCACCTCAGGCGAGCCCGTGTCGGATTCATGAACGCGAAAATCGGAGATGATGTCGTCTTTTTGTGCGCGCTGCAACGCCATGCCGGCGGAGCCTCCCTCACTCGCGAATCGCCCGATTCGTCGAAATCATTACGAAATCATGCCGAGCACAATGCCAGCCGTGGAAGTGTAGCATTTGGCGGCGCGGCCATTCAACACGATGCGCGTTTCGCCGGCATCGCGCCTTCGGGTCGCGGCGCCGGTCGCTCTAGAAGGAACAGCGGATGCTCGGGATCATCGGCGGCAGCGGGATCTATCGGTTGGCGGCGGGCGAAGCGTTCGAGGCGATCGACCTCGAGACCCCGTTTGGCCGGCCGAGCGCGCCGGTCGTCCGCGGCGCAATCGGCGGCACGCCGGTCGCGTTCATTCCGCGTCACGGCCAGGGTCATCGCTTTTCGCCGAGCAACGTGCCGTACCGGGCCAACATCTACGCGCTGAAAGCGCTCGGCGCAACCCATGTCGTCAGCATCAGCGCGGTCGGCAGCCTGCGCGACGACCTGCCGCCGCGCTCGCTCATCGTGCCGGACCAGATCATCGACCGGACCGTGCTCCGGCCGCGGACGTTTTTCGACGGCGAAATCGTCGCCCATGTCGGCCTGGCTGATCCTTACTGCGACTCGTTGCGCGAGCGTCTCGTCGAAGCGGCCGGGCAGGCCGGCCAACCGATCCGGCAGGGGGGGACCTACCTCTGCATCGAAGGGCCGCAATTTTCGACCCGCGCCGAATCGCGCCTGTTTCGCTCCTGGGGCGCCTCGGTCATCGGCATGACGGCGATGCCGGAAGCGCGCCTCGCGCGCGAAGCCGAACTCTGCTACGCGACGCTGGCGCTCGTGACTGACTACGACGTCTGGCACGAAGTCGAAGCGGACGTCAGCGTCGATGTCGTGCTTGGCCATCTGCGGGCCAATTCGGCGGCCGCCGCCGACATCGTTCGCGCGCTGGGCGGACTGGGTCTGCCCGAGCGCGCGTGCAGCTGTGGACGGGCGCTTGACGACGCGATCATGACCGACCTCACGACGGTGAGCGAGGAGGACCGAAGGCGGCCCGGCCTCATCGGCGCGCGACAACTCGGCGTCGCGGAATGACGAACGCGTCCGGCGGCTGGCTGCGAGGGCTCATGCTGACGGCGGTTCCGTCACTGTTGCCGGCGGTCGGCCTGATCCAACTGGCGTTCGTCGCCAACCAGCCCCCCGACATGTTGTCGCACACGACAAGCGTCGCGGGAATTTTCGTCGTCCTGGCGGTCGTGGGATCGGTCGTTGGCGCGCGGATCGGCGCGGACCCGACGCTGTTTCCGATCGCGATGACCTTGGCCGGGGTCGGCCTGATGGTCGCAATCCGTCTCGATGCGGCTACATCGGCGGCGCTTGCGTCGCGACAGTTGATCGCGGTCGGTTTGGGCGTCGCCGCGTTTTCGATCGCGGCCAGCCTGCCGCATCTCGATTGGCTGCGCCGCTACAAATACACTTGGCTCGCCGCCACCTTCGGATTGATGCTGGCGACGGCGGCGATCGGCCAGGAAGTAAACGGAGCGCGGCTCTGGCTCGCGTTCGGACCGCTCCGTTTTCAACCGTCGGAGTTGGCCAAGCTCACGCTGGTCATTTTCCTCGCCGCCTACGTCGCCGACCGCCGTTCGATGCTTGCGACGCCCTGGCGATTCGGGATCGTCCGGTTGCCGCCGTTGCCCTACCTCGCGCCGGCCGGATTGGCAGCATCGCTGGCGATGGGCATCTTGCTGATTCAGAACGACCTCGGCTCCGCGCTGCTGCTGTTCGGCATCGTGATCGCCATGCTCTGGATCGCGGTCGGCGATTGCTGGTCGACGGGAGCGGCGGCCGCGCTGTTCGCCATTGCCGTCTGGCTCAGTTTGCGCTTCGTGCCGCGCGTCGGCGTCCGCATGCAAAACTGGCTCGATCCGTGGGTCTGGCCGCAAGGCTCCGGCTACCAGCACGTGCAATCGGAATTCGCGCTGGCGGCGGGCGGGTTGTTCGGCGTGGGCCTTGGCCGCGGCCGGCCCGATCTCGTGCCCGAAGCGCGGACCGATTTCGTCTTGTCCGCCATCGGTGAAGAACTCGGGCTCGTGACCACCGTCGCGCTCGGATGCCTTTTCCTGCTCCTCTTCGTTCGGGGCATGCGCATCGGCTTGCGGGCGAACGACCCCTTCGCGGCGACATTGGCGATCGGGCTGTCAGTCGCGATCGCGTTGCAGGGGATCATCATCGCCGCCGGCGTCGTTCGCCTGATGCCGCTGACCGGGTTGCCGCTGCCGTTCGTTTCCTACGGGGGCAGTTCGCTGGTGATCAACTTCGGCATCCTCGGTCTGCTTGCCCGGCTCTCGCGGTCCGCACACCCGGGTGGACCTCGTCCTGGATGACGCCGCCCGCTCGTTTGCCGCGTCCGAATGCGTCCTCTACACTCGCCGCGGGAGCGCATCGCCCGGTCGCCGGACGGGGGAGTTGGAGTGAAGACGCCGATCCCGACCGTCGCAGACAATCGATCGCCGGACCGGCCGGCGGGCGGCACATCGCCCCGGCTCGATCTCCGAATCGTGCTTTTCACGGTTGTCGATGGAACGCTGGCGTTGGCATTGATCGACGACGAAGGGCGCTCCCGCCTGCCACAAGGCGCGCCGGCGCCGCACGATTCGCTCGATCGCGACGCGCGCCGGATCTTGCACGCCGAGACCGGGTTGACGGAGCAATATCTCGAGCAGTTGTACACGCTGGGCGTCGAAGAATCGGGCGGCTGGAGCGTTATCGTCGCCTATCTCGGGTTGGCCTTGTCGGAGCGCCGTTCGCCGGTCGTGGCGGGCGGCGGCTGGCACGCGATCTCGGCGTTGCCGCCGATGAGCGAGACCGACCGGATGGTCATCGATTATGCGCTCGTGCGGTTGCGCGCCAAACTCGGCTACACGACCATCGCCTTTCACCTGCTGCCGCCGACGTTCACGCTGCGCGAGTTGCAGCAGGTCTATGAATCGGTGCTGGGACACGCGCTCGACAAGCGCAATTTTCGGCGGCGGGTGCTGGCGGCGGGTTTTCTCGAGGAAACGGGGGCGCGACGCCGCGACGGGAGCCACCGTCCTGCCCAACTCTACCGGTTCGAGGCGGCGCACGATCCCAATGCCTATCTGACGCCGACATGGGCGCGCGGCGAATGAGCCGGCGATCCAATCCGGCGCTGGAACGGCCCGCGCTTCGTCAACGAATGGCACATCCCGCCGACATGGCGGGCGGAGGACGTTGGTGAATCGGATCGGAATTGTCGCCGCCCGCAGCAAGGACGAAGCGCGCGAACTGGGCGACGACGTGCGGTCGTGGCTGGTCGAGCACGGGATCGAGCCGGTGCCCGAACATCGTCTTCAGGCGGAGAGCCCGGAGACGCTCGACGCCATCGTCGTCCTCGGCGGCGACGGCCTGATGATGCGCGCGGCAAACACCTATCCTGACGTGCCGCTGCTCGGCATCAATTTCGGCAACGTCGGTTTTCTGGCGCTGGTGGAACGGCGCGATTGGCGGCAGGCGCTCGAAGCGCTGGTCGAGCGACGATTCGCGATCGAAGAAGGCGCGACGCTGGCGGCATCCCTCACGCGCGGTCAGACCACGTTCGATGACGGGTGGGCGATCAACGACGTGGTCGTTCGCAGCGGCGCCCGGATGGTCGACGTCGAGGTCTACGTCGATGGCCACTACGTCAACACCTATCCCGGCGACGGCATGATCGTTTCGACGCCGCACGGCAGTTCCGCCTATTGCATGGCCGCCGGCGGGCCAATCCTCACGGCCGGCGTCCGGGGCTTCGCCCTCGTCCCGATTTCGTGCCATTCGCCGATCCGAATGCCGTTCGTCGTCTCGGAAGACGCGTTGATCGAATTGCTGCTGGCGAACGACCGCGAGGCGACGCTGATCCTCGACGGGCGCGAGGTGCGGCCGCTCGAGCAAGGCGATGTCGTCAGCGTTCGGCGCGGCGCGCACCGATTCCGCCTGATCACGCTCGATTCGACGAATTTCTACGAAGCGTTCCGCGCCAAGTTCAATTACAAGATTCGTCCCGACGCCAAACCGTCGCGCGACCGGCCGCCGGCGCCGGCGGCCGCGGGCGCCCGGCGCTGACGGGGCGGCGGGAAGCATGGCGAAACGGAGCGGGCGGTCACGCAGCATGGCGCCGCTGGCGCTGGCCGCGCTCGGAATCGTGGCGATTTGCTCGCTGGTCGCCGGCGCCGTCGGTCCCCTGGCGGCCGATTTTCTGACGTCGCGCGACACGGGGCCGCCGACGCTCGTTCCGAACGACGGGCCGAATCAGGCCGGCGCCTATGAAGACAACCTGCGAACGGCGGTCGCGCGCGATCCGCGCGATGCAGTCGCGCACATATCGCTGGCCCGTATCCTCTCGCTGCGCGGCGTCACGAGCGACGCCTACGACCACTACCAGCAGGCGATCGCGCTCGATCCCGGCAATGCGTCCTACCGGATCGATTTCGGCCGGGCGCTGGCGACCGGAAGCCATTTCCCCGACGCCGAATTGCAATACCAGAAAGCGATCGCCGACGATCCGAACAACGTGGAAGCGCACTACTGGCTGGGCGAGCTCTACCGCTCGTGGCAGCCGCCGCGAACGGCCGACGCGGAGGCGCAATACCGGAAAGCGGTCGCGCTGGCTCCGCAATCGGTTTCCGGTAGACTGGCGCAGGAGGCGCTGCAGCGGCTGCTGGGAGCGCAGGGAACGCCCGCCGGAGCGACGCCGGCCCCGGGCGCCACGCCGTGAGCGAGCAACAGGCATGACCGATCGCGCCGACCAATCCGCGCCGCGCGCCTTGCCGGCCGACCTGCTGGCAATTCTCGTCTGTCCGATCGACAAGGCTCCCGTGAGCCAAGACGGCGACGCGCTCGTTTGCCCACGCTGCGGGCGGCGGTATCCGATCGACGACGGCATTCCGAACATGGTCGTCGAGACGGAGTGACGGCGAACGGATGTTCGAGTGACCCTGCTATACTTCGGACATGAATGACGCAGCATCTCCGACCATCCCATCCGCCGATCGCGTCGTCAGCCCACGTTCGCGGACCGAAGACGCACACCTCGAGCGCAGCCTGCGCCCCCGCCGGCTGGCGGAATACATCGGGCAAGAACGGGTCAAGGCGAGCCTGTCGATTTTCATCGAAGCGGCGATGGCCCGCGGCGAACCGCTCGATCATGTGCTGCTGTACGGGCCGCCCGGCCTCGGCAAGACGACGCTGGCCGCGATCATCGCCGCCGAGATGGGGGTCAGCCTCCGCATCACCTCCGGACCGGCGATCGAACGCCAAGGCGATCTCGTCTCGATCCTGACCAATCTGAAGCCGGGCGACGTCCTCTTCATCGACGAAATCCACCGGCTCAACCGCGTCGTCGAAGAAGTGCTCTATTCGGCGATGGAAGATTTCGCGGTCGACATCGTTCTCGGCAAAGGCCCGGCGGCGCGGACGATGCGGATCAATTTGCCGAAGTTCACGCTCGTCGGCGCGACGACCCGACTGGCGTTGCTGACCGGCCCGCTGCGCGATCGGTTCGGCGCGGTCCTCCGGCTCGACTTTTACGATTTGCCGTCGATGGAAGAAATCGTCGCGCGCTCGGCTGATGTGCTGGCCGTGCCGATTTCGCCGGAAGGGGCGAGCGCGGTGGCGTCGCGTTCGCGCGGCACGCCGCGGGTGGCGAACCGGCTCCTCAAACGCGTGCGCGACTACGCCGAGGTTCGCGGCGAAGGCACGATCACCCCCGAGCTGGCGGCCGACGCGCTGTCGATGCTCGATGTCGATGCCCTCGGGCTGGATGATGTCGATCGGCGGATCTTGCGGGCGATCGTCGACAAGTTCGACGGCGGTCCGGTCGGCATCGACACGCTGGCGGCGGCGACGAGCGAAGAATCGGATACGATCATGGACGTCTACGAGCCGTATCTGATTCAGTTGGGCTTCCTGCAGCGGACGCCGCGGGGGCGCGTCGCCACCCGCGGCGCCTACCACCATCTCGGCGGGCCGCTGCCGGCGATCGAACCGGCGCAGCGCACCTTGTTCGACGCCGCCAAGTGACCGACCGCGATGCAACCGGGCCATCCTCGCTGACCGTCGCCGATTTCGACTATGACCTGCCGTCCGACCTGATCGCCCAAACGCCGCTCGAGCCACGCGACGCGACGCGGATGCTTGTGGTGGACCGGCCGACCGGCGGATTGCATCAAGCGCTCGTGCGCGATCTGGACGACTGGCTGCGCACGGGCGATCTGCTGGTCGCCAACAACAGCCGGGTCCTGCCGGCGCGACTCCATGGCCGCAAGCGCGACACGGGGGCGAAGATCGAGCTGCTCCTCTTGCGCAAGGAAGCGGACGGCGCATGGACGGCGCTGGCGCGGCCAGCCAGGAAACTGAAGCCGGGTTCCGAGATCGTCGTGCCGCCGCATTTGGAGGTCGCCGACAGTCGTTCCGACCTGCTCGCCACGGTCGAGACGGTCGGGACGGAGGGGGACGTGCGGGTACGGCTGGCCGACGAAGCGCGGCTGTCCCTGGCGGACTACGGCGAAACGCCGTTGCCTCCCTATATCCGGACTCCGCTCGCCTCCGCCGACCGCTACCAGACTGTCTACGCGTCGACGCCGGGCTCGGCCGCGGCGCCGACGGCCGGGCTCCATTTCACGCCGGCCTTGCTCGGCCGACTGGCGGCGGCGGGACTTTGCTGGGCCGAAGTCACGTTGCATGTCGGCCTCGACACCTTTCGGCCGGTGACAGAAGAGCGGATCGCGGCGCATCGCATCCATCGCGAGTGGTGCACGGTGTCGGACGAGACGGCGCAGGCGATCGCCGCGGCCAAAGCGCGGGGGAATCGGGTGATCGCGGTCGGCACGACCGCCGCCCGCACGCTCGAAACGCTCGGCCAATCGTTCGATCCGGAGCGGCCGTGCGGGATGGCGACGATGAGCGAGCTCTTCATCACGCCCGGTTACTCGTGGACGATCGTCGATGCGATGCTGACCAAGTTCCACTTGCCACGTTCGACGCTGTTGATGATGATCGCGTCGTTCGCGGGCCGGGACCTGACGCGGCGCGCCTATGACGCCGCGATCGCGGCCCGATATCGGTTCTATTCGTTCGGCGACGCGATGCTGATCCGATGATTGGGGATGGTGCGCGAGCGGACGGCGCGGAGATTGGCGTCGGCCGTTCGCTAACGGCGGAGCGAAACATGCAGAGACGCCT
>JAICJJ010000299.1 GCA_025928535.1 Thermomicrobiales bacterium | reverse complement strand
TGAAGACGAAGCCGACGACCGGCAGCAGGAGCCATTGTCCGGTCATGAAGGCGGCGGTGGCCAGCGCGGCGCCGATCGCGAGCGAGCCGGTGTCGCCCATGATGACCTGCGCCGGATGGGCGTTGAACCAGAGAAAGCCCATCAGCGCCCCGACCATCGTGAAGCAAAAGGTGACGACGCCGAGTTGCCCTTGCCGGTAGGCGATGATGCCGTAGGCGCAAAAGGCGATGGCGGCGGTGCCGCCGGCGAGCGAATCGAGCCCGTCGGTGAAATTGACGGCGTTGGCGGCGCCGATGATGGCGAACGCGGCCAGCGGCAGGTAGAGCCAGCCGATGTCGAAGCGGCCGAAGAATGGAATGTAGACGTGGTGCAGGCCGAAGCCAAATGGAAAGGGGAGATGCAGGATCGCCGCCGCGACGACGCCGATCACCGCCAGCCAGAGAAACTTGAAGCGGGCCGACATGCCGGAGCCGCCGGTGCGAACCAGATTCATCCAGTCGTCGATGCCGCCGAGCGCCGCGCAGGCGAGGAGCACCCCGATCGGCAGCAGCATCGACAAGCGGCCGACCGTGTTGAAGACGATGGTGACGAGCACGACGGCGGCGGTGATCATCAGGCCCCCCATCGTCGGCGTTCCGGTCTTGATCAGATGGGTCTGCGGACCATCGACGCGGACGATCTTGCCGACCTTCCGCAGCCGCAGGTAGGTGACGATCGGGCGGCCGATGATGAGGGTGACGACGAAGGTCAGGCCCGCCAGCGCGAGCGAGACCGCCATGTTCTGGTTGGGGTCGTCCGGCATGACGCCGGCGGCCGCGACGACGGCGGGCAGCGTGAGGATCGTCATCAGACGCCGGCGCCGCCCGGCGTCATGCCGTCATCCTTCCGATCGAGCGCTTCCCCCAGCGCCGCGACGATGTCCTCCATTTGCAGCCCACGCGACCCCTTGAGGAGGACGATGTCTCCCTCCTCGATTCCCTCCCGCAGGAAGTCGATCAGCGACCGGCGTTCCGTCAGGCCGAATGATGTCACGACCGGCGGCGGCCCGTCGATGCGCGCCGCCGCTTCCGCGGCGATGACGCGCGCTTCTTCGCCGAAGGTGACGACGAGGTCGGCGACCTCGGCGACGCGGCGGCCGACGATCCGGTGTTCCCGTTCGGAAAGCGGGCCGAGTTCGCGCATGTCGCCGAGAACGGCGATCTTCCGCCTGGCCGGCAACGTTTCGAGCAACGCCAACGCCGACAAGACCGACGGCGTACTGGCGTTGTAGGCGTCGTCGATCAGGCGCGAGCCGCGCGGCCCGGCGCGGACGAGGAGGCGGACCTGCGCCGCCGGGTCGGCGAGCCCCGGCCGCATGTCGTCGACGGTCATGCCGAGCGCGTGGCCGACCGCGATCGCCGGCAACGCCAGATCGACCGCATGCTGCCCGGCGACCGCGATCCGCAGCACGTGACGTTCCCCCGCGAGTTCGAGCGTGAAGCGCGATCCCGCCAGCCCATCCACGACGACATCGTGCGCCCGCACGTCGTTTCCCTCGCCCCGGCCGAAGAAAAGCACGCGGCCGGGAGCCCGCGCCGCCATCGCCTGCACCCGCGGATCGTCGCCGTTGAGAATGGCGACGCCATCCGGCGGCAGCGCCTCGACCAGTTCCGCCTTGGTTTCGGCGATCGCCTCGATCGTGCCCATCCGTTCCAGATGGATCGGATGGACGTTGGTCACGACCGCGATTCGCTGCCGCGCGATGCCCGACAGCAGCGCCAATTCGCCGAACGCATACGCGCCGCCCATCTCGAGCACGGCGATTTCCGTTTCCGGCGTCACGTCGAGCAGGCAGAGCGGCAGGCCGATTTCGTTGTTGAGATTGCCGGGACTCTTGTAGGTCCGGAATCGCCGGCCGAGCACGGCGGCGACGACTTCCTTGGTGCTCGTCTTGCCGAGGCTGCCGGTGATGCCGACGACCGTGACCGGCAGCCGCGCCCGATGCCGCGCGGCGAGCCGCTGCAAGGCCACGACCGGCTCGTCGACCGCGATCAGCGGCAGCGGCGGTTTGCTCTGCCGGTCGGCCCACGCGCGCGAAACCAGCGCCGCCTCCGCGCCGCGACGGGCCGCGTCGCCGACGAATTGATGGCCATCGAAGCGTTCGCCACGGACCGCGATAAACAGATCGCCCGGTTCGACCCGGCGTGCGTCGCGCTCGATCCGGGCGAAGGCGATGTCGGCCGGCACGGCGCCGCGCAAGACGCCGCCGGTTCCCGAGAGGGCGTCAGCGAGGCCAAGGGGCATCATGGCGCGATTCCATCGGCGCCACGGTCAGCAAGCCGGTCGGCGACGCGCATCACGGCGCTACGGCTGCGGGGATTGGCGGCGATTTCCTCCGGCGTGGGATGGATCGCGCCCCGGCCGACGCGGGCGAGGCGCGGCACATGGCCGCAGACGCAGACCGGCGCTTCCGGCGGACAGAGGCAGGTCGCTCGCTCGTGGTCGATGAAACGCTTGACGATCCGGTCTTCCAGCGAGTGAAAGGAGATGACGACCAGTCGACCGCCCGGGGCGAGCGATTCGACCGCGCCTTCCAGCCCGCGCTTGAGCGCGCCGAGTTCGTCGTTCGTCGCGATCCGCAGCGCCTGAAACGAGCGGGTCGCCGGGTGAATGCCGCCGCGGCGACCGCCCGCGGCCCGCTCGATGATGCTCGCCAGCCGCGCCGTCGTTTCGATTGGCGCCCGCTCGCGCTCGCCGACGATCGCGCGGGCGATGGCGCGCGAACGCCGTTCTTCGCCGTAGCGCCAGAAGAGATCGGCCAGCGCTTCTTCCGGCAAGGCGTTGACCAGATCGGCGGCGGGCTGGCCCCGCTCCGGATCGAAGCGCATGTCGAGCGGGGCGTCGAACCGGAAGGCGAAGCCTCGTTCGGGCGTGTCGAGTTGATAGGAAGACAGCCCGAGATCGAGCAGCACGCCGTCGAGCGGCAGGAAATCGGCGTCGCGGGCGATGGCGGCGAGGTCGGCGAAATTGCCCTGCACCGGCACGAGCCGGTCGCCGACGTCCGGCTCCGCGGCGAGGACGCGCGCCCGCGCGATCGCGGCCGGGTCGGCGTCAAGCGCCAGCACCCGGCCATCCGGCGCGGCGGCGGCGAGCATGCCGCGGGTGTGGCCGCCGCCGCCGAACGTGCCGTCGAGATAGCGGCCGCCGGGTCGGGGGGCCAGCGCCGCGATTGCTTCCGCGCGCAGTACCGGCAGGTGCCGCGCGTCGCCGTCGGCGGTCTCCGCCAGAGGCGGCGTGGGGGTCGGCTTCGCTCGGCGAGTCATCGGACGTCGGTCACCTGCTGAACGGACGGCGGCGCGTGCATATGCGGAGCATAAACCGGCGGGTCGATTCCGGTCAGGCGGCGCGTCCGACCGGCGCGATCAGATCAGGGTGGCGAGGCGGGCGGCGATGTTGGCGCCGTCGGCGTCCATCACCGATTCGACCTGCGCCCAACCGGCGGGGCTCCAGATTTCGATCGAGGCATCGACGCCGACGACGAGCGCGTCCCGTTCCAGCCCGGCGTAGCGGCGCAATTCGGGCGGCACGAGAATCCGCCCCTGACCGTCGAGCGCGAGATCGACCGCTTCGGCGAAGACCATCCGCCGAAAGTTGCGGGCGTCGGCATCGGTGATCGGCAAGGCGCTGACCTTTTCGGCGAGCGCGCGCCAGGTCGGCATCGGGTAGAGCGACAGGCAGCGGTCGATGCCGCGCGTCAGGACGAGGCCGTCCGCGAGGGCGTCGCGGAACCGCGCCGGGATGGCGAGGCGTCCTTTCGCGTCGAGCGTGTGGGCGTGACGCCCGAGAAACATCGAGCAGCGCTTCCTGCCGGGGTTGCTCGCGGGCGGGCGTCGATCACGGGGCGGGGCGGCTGGTTATCCACCGGGGATGCCACTTATCCCCACTTTGCCCCACCGTTGTCCACAGAATACCGGCGGATAGGCTGCCTGTCCAGACCTTCCCCACGCATGTATGTTCAGGCGCCCGTCAGCGTTTTGCGGCAGGCGAGCCATCGCGCTGACCGAGCGTGATTCCCGCCGGACGCACTTCGTTGACGCGCTCCACGGCGCCGGCGCGGTCCGCGATGCCGCCGCGTCGGGTAGGATGGGGTTCGACCGCCGTCAGCGTCGCCCGTGGAGGATGCCATGCTGTCCCGCCTGATCTCCGTCCTCGGCCCCCTCTTCCTTGCGCTCCTCTTCGGCGTCGGACCTCACGAACAGATCGCCTCCACCACCACGCCTGTTCCCGTCAGTGGCACGCCCGCGGCGTATGTGGCCGCGACCCCGATCGAAACCGCGGGGCTGCCGGCGACGCCCGCGACGGCGGCCAGTTTGGTGACCGCGACGGCGAGCGGCGCAACGAGCGCCGCGACCCCAGCGACTTGCGCCTGCCGGGCGACCGCGGACGAAAGCGCGCTGGCGACGACCGCGGCGCAAGCGACTGCCGCGGCGGCCGCGCCGGGCCTGCGCGCCAATCTGGCGACCAGCGCGGCGAATCTGACGGCCGCCGCCGGGACCGTGGCGGCGGCGCAAGCGACCGTCGCGGCCCAGCAAGATCAGTTGTCCGCAGCGGTCGCGACCGAGGACGCCTAT
>JAICJJ010000392.1 GCA_025928535.1 Thermomicrobiales bacterium | reverse complement strand
GCGCGTCCTTCTCCACCATCTTGATCTCGTCCTGCGGGACGATGCTGACGACCTCGCGTCCTTTGACGCTGCCCTTCTGCACGAACTCGACCCAGCGTTCGAGCTTGCCGCTGGTGCCCACCGCATCGGGCTTCGCCTCGTCGGCCGTCAGACGGACCTGATAGGTTCCGGCCGGCAGCGGCTTGCCGTCCGCTTTGACCTCTCGCGGAATCCGAACGGTCGCGAGCGCGGTCGCGTTGGCCGTGACATCCGCCGCGGGGGCGGTTGTCGGCTGCTGCTTCGGCGTGCGCGTGTCTCCCTGCGCGGTGTCGCCGGCAGCGGGGCGCTTCGCCGTCGGCTTCTGGCCGGTCGCGGGTTTGTCAGCCTGCGTGCCGGCGGCCGGCGCCGGCTTCTGCGCAGACGGGGAGGGCTGCTGCGCGACCGCCGCGCCGCCCAGCGCGAGCGACCCCACGAGCGTGCCTGCAATCACCCACTGCTTCATCTTCGCCTCCATCGCTCTCGAAGCTCTATCGGGCTGATCTGTATCAATCTACAACCGATCTGGGGTAATCGGCTAATGAGTTTGTACGAGCAAAGGGGATGCCAGTCTGATTGCCCGACTGCCGACCGCCGATTGAATTGTCGATTGGGGATTGGGGATTGGGGATTGGGGATTGGGGATTGGAGGATAAGGGATTCGCGATCAGCGATTAGGGATCAGGGATTCAGCTCTTACCGCTTGGTGATGACGACGCTGCCGCTGAAGGTTGTGAGGTCGAGGACGGCGCTGCCGTCGCCGTACGTGCCGGTCAGGGTGCGGCGCCGGCCCGCGGCGGTGTTGTTCACGCCGCGCGTCGTGATGGGGAGGTCAGAGCGGACTTCGCCGGAGAACGACGAGGCCTCCAGCTCGAAGCCGCTGCCGCCTGCGATGGCGACGCGCACCTCGCCGGAGTGCGATTTCAGCTCGTAGCGTCCGCCGCGCGCGAGGGGGCCTGAGAACGTCAGGCCGCCGCTCACCGACTGTCCGATGACGCGGTCGCACGTGACGTCTTCGAGCTTCACCTCGCCGCTGATCGACGAGGCGTCGATGCGCTGCGCCTTGAGCCGCCGCAGCAAGACGTCGCCGCTGACGCTGCCCGCTTCGAGCACGCCGTCCACCTCCGTGTCCGACACGTCGACGGTGCCCGACACCGATTTCGCCGTGCCCAGGCGCCCCGCATTGGCGATGCGAATGTCGCCGCTGACGCTCTCGGCGCTCACGCCGCCCTTGATGTCGGAGATGCTCACGTTTCCCGAGATCGACTTCGCCGTGACGCGCGTCCCCCCAGGTGCAGTGATGTTGAAGTCCACCGAGACGTTCACGTTGCGGCGGTTGTTGCGGCGCCACTCGTCCGTCGGATACCGCGTGCGCACCTCCGCGCGCCCGGCGCGATCGACGACGTCCACCTGCACCAGCGGGAGCAGCTCGCGCGCCTCGTCGGCGGTGCGGGCGTGAGCCGTCTTGACGATCTCGACGTTGACGTCCCCGCCGTTGCCGCGGGTGATGGTGATGTCGCCGGCGATGTTCGCGATGTCCAGCTCGCCGTTCGCGCCAATCTTGACCGTCTTCGTGGAGCGCTCGACCTGCTCCTCGCGATCGCCGCCGCGGCGCTGGTACGCCTCGGGACGATGTCCGGCGGCCGTGCGGATGCGCTCGGGGTAGACCTGCGCGTCGGCTGAACGAGCCGCGCAGACAGCCGCTGCCACAACAAGAATCGAAACTGCGAGCGCCCCGTGCTTCATGATCGGTTCATTCCCTCGACAATTTGCGCTGCGCCGGCGTTGTTGCCCTTGCGCATCTCGTTCATCAACGCAATCGTTTCCTGCAGCAGCGTGACCTTCTGTTTGAGCGCCTCGAACAGTGTGCGGTTCGCCGCCACGCTCCCCGGATCCGCTTTCACCGCCGAGCGTGTCTCGGCGATCGCCTGATCGATGATTCCCAGGTTCTTCTCGAGCGTCGCGGCCGTCTTCGGATCCAGCGCCTGCTGGTTCGCCTTCGCGATCTCCTCCATGTGGGTAATCGCCGTCTCCATCTGCTGCTGCGCCTGCGCGACCTCGTTCTGTACGGCTTGGACGGATTCCGTGGTGGGCGCGTTGCCTGCAGGGGCTGGCGCCGCCACCTGCGGCGGCGAGGCGGGCGCGGGCTCGCGCGTCAGGCGCGGGATGAGCAGCGCGAGCGAGGCGCCGATCACGACGATCAGACCCGCCGCGAGCGCGAGCAGCCTGCGCGGCATCGATCGCGCCTGGACCACAGGCGCCTCCTCGCGGCTCCGCCCTTGCTGGCGCAGCCGTCCGGCGATCTGCAGCCACGCGCCGTCGGGCACCGGCAGGTCGTCGAGCTGCGGCGCGGCGTCACGAATCTTCTGCAGATCCGCCGCGAGCGCGCGGCACTCCTCACACGACCCGAGGTGCGCCTCGAGGTCGGCACGGCGGATCGGCCCGATCGTGCCGTCGACCAGCTCGTGGATCGAATCGAGATAGCGACTGCAAGCCATAAAACTTGTGCTTCCGCCCGAAGGAAGCCGCGAATATCACTCTTGTGGCTTCCGGCTTCAGCCGGAAGATCCACTGGACCTTCCCAGCAGCGCCCGCAGCCGGAGTCGCGCTTTGTGCACCTGCGACTTCGACGTCCCCTCCGCGATGCCGAGCACGTCCGCGACCTCGCCGTGCTCGAGCCCCTGCACGTCGTGCAGCACGAACGCGGCGCGGCAGCCGTCGGGCAGCTGCGCCAGCGCGCGCTCGAGATCGATGCGATCGATCGCGCGGTCCCCGAGGCGGTGGCCCGTCGCATCGGGAATCACGGCCGCATCGTCCAGGCCATCGGTCAACTGTCCCGTGCGCGCGGCGCGACTGCGGACGTAGTCCAGAATCTGGTTCGTCGCGAGCCGATAGAGCCACGTCCCGAGCGCCGATTCGCCGCGGAAGCTGTCGAGCTTCCGGTGCGCAGAGAGGAAGATCTCCTGGAGGAGGTCTTCCGCGTCGGCCGCGTTGCCGAGCATCCGCACCGCCAAGCCGAAGATTCGCCGCGCATGCGCCCGGTACAGCTCCTCGAACGCCCCCAGGTCTCCCCGCCTGCACCGCTCGACGAGCGCGAGCTCGGCGGCGCGCGCGGCGGAAGGGCTCACTGCCTCCGCGGACGGGTGCACTGTCACTTTAGACGGCGGCATGGGACGTTCGCGTTGCCTCGTGGGCGGCCTGAAAGGACCGCCCTACGTACGATCGTAGCGCGGGCCTTTAGACCGCCCTGCACTCCTGGGCTTCCAGCGTCTCTCGCGGAAGTTACGAATTCGTCGCGTTCCGACGATGAGCCCTTCGGCGCGGAGCAGGGACCGCTTCAGGTGTTCGTTGCCGCCGTAGCCGCCGAGCAGCCCGCCGGCCGCGACCACCCGGTGGCACGGCACCCCGACGCCGCTGCAGCCCCTCATGATGTTTCCGACGGCGCGGGCGGCGCGCGGTTGGCCCGCCGCGGCAGCGACGTCGCCGTACGTGGCAACCTGCCCCGCCGGGATGCGCTTGACGATCGAGAGCACGCGCCTGGAGAAGGGAGTTGGTTCCACCGCCCTACATGAGATTGCCTACGGGACGGCCTTGATCGCGGCCTTCAGCACCTGCCCATCCGGCGAGGGCAGGCGGACGCCGACGATCGACGCGAGCGTCGCCGACAGGTC
>JAICJJ010000321.1 GCA_025928535.1 Thermomicrobiales bacterium | reverse complement strand
CGACGTCGATGTTGTCGACGCCGACGCCAGCCCGGGCGACGACGCGCAGGCGCGGCGCGGCGGCGAGCACCTCTGCGGTGACCTGCGTTTCGCTGCGAACCACCAGCGCGTCGGCGCGGCCGACGGCGGCGCGCAACGCGGCCGAATCGGTCCCGTCGACGTCGACCACCTCCGCCGCCGCTTCGAAGCGGGCGCGGGCGAGCGGATGAATCGCGTCGCTGATGACGATGACCGGGCGGCGGCCGTTCGCGGCGGAAGATGCCATCGATGGGTTCTCCTGAGACGACGTGGTGGCGTGCATGGCGGCGATCAGTCCCGCCGCTTCGCGCAACGATGCAGCGGTGACGACGCCCTGAGCGAGGAGATCGGGCGGCATGTCGGCGATGTTGACGACGAAGCAGCCGATCCCGGCCGCCGCGTAATTGCGGGCGTGGCGCAAGCTGTCTTCGACCGCGTGGGTGACGCCGTGGCGCAGCGCCGCCGCCGCCTTGAGGTCGGCGTAGACAATATGGCAGGGCGGAAAGCCGTGGCGCGCCAGCCAGCCTTCGGTCATCGCTGCGGCGCGTTCCGGCCGCGCCGTCAGGATGATGACGTTGTCCGCGCCCAGCGCGTCAATCGCGGACGTGAGAAACGCGACGGCGTCCGGATCGGGGGCGAGGCGGGAGGCCGGGCCGTCGTCGGCGTACACCCAATCGCGCACTTCGACCGGCACATTCAGGCCGGCCGAGTCGATGAAGGCGCTTTCCGGCATCTCCATGCCGAATTGACGCGACGCGGCGAGCGCAAGCGGCCGGAGGTGTTCCGTCAGTACCCCGTCGAGGTCGATCGCCAGTTTCATTCGCTGCTGCATGCCGCCGCTATTCCGCCGCCCCGGCCATCTTGACATGGACGCGATTGTCGCCATACGCCGTAATTTCCGAGCCGGGCATCGATCGCTCGTGCGAGAACAAACCGCCGGAGCCGATGACAAGTTCCGTGATCGCGGCGTCGCCGTCGATTTCGATCTGGTCGAGTTTTCCGAGATCGTCGCCCCCGAGGTCGACGACGCGGGTGTCCCGACCGAGGATGACCTCGTTTTCTTCGAGATTGGAAATGACTTCCGAGGGATCGGGATCGATCGGCGCCGATTCGATGAAACTGCCGCTGCCGGTGTAGTCGATGGCCCCCTGAACCGGCTCGGCCAGCACCGGCCCGCCGACGCCCGCCGCCGGCAAGATGAGCGGCATTTCCGGCGTTTGAGGCGACTCGACCGTGGCCTCGAGTTCGATATAGGTCGGCAATTGCTCGGCGGTCGCCAGCGGCATGTCGATGCGCAGCGGGGAACCGCCGTCCCCTTCGACGGCGCTGATTTCGACGAGGCGGCGCTTTCGCCGCAACAATCCGCTGGCGACGAGAAGTTGCTGCACCCGGCCATTGCCGGCGTTGACGACGATGCCGTTGACGTCGCCCAACTTTTCGCCGTCGTTGGTCAGTACGTCGCTGCCCATGATGATCCGCATCGCCCAGCCTCCAACCGCGCTCGCCCGAATCCGCCGGTTTTGTCGAATCGTACAACGACGCGCCCGGAAATCGACAGACGCGACGTCGGGCGCCGGGAGCGCGTCAGTCAGCCGTCCTGGGTCATGCGCCGCAATTCGAACAACTTGGTGATCGCTTCCAGCGGCGACAGCGATTCGATGTCGAGTTCTTTCAGCGCCGCGACGGCGGGGTGCGGCGGGGCGAACAAGGTCAACTGGATCGCGGCGGCGGATTCGGCCATGGGCGCGCGCAATGCCGCCCGCTTGCGCGCCCGGTCGCCGTCGACGCCGTCGCGCCGTTCCAGGTCGTCGAGAATCTCGCGCGCCCGCCGCACGATGCCGCGCGGGATGCCGGCGATCTGGGCGACATGGACGCCGTAGGAACGATCGGCGCCGCCGGGCACGACCCGATGCAGGAAGACGACCTGATCGCCGTCTTCGAGGACGTCCATCTTGCGGCAGCACACGCCGGGCAGGACCTGTTCCAGTTCGGTCAGTTCGTGATAGTGCGTGGCGAAGAGGGTGCGGCAGCCGAGGTGCGGCGCATGGTGGAGATGCTCGACGATCGCGCGGGCGATCGCCAGCCCGTCGTAAGTCGAGGTGCCGCGGCCGATTTCGTCCAGCACGACCAGGCTTCGCGGCGTGGCGTGATGGAGAATGTTGGCCGTTTCGAGCATTTCCACCATGAAGGTCGATTGCCCGGTCGCGATGTCGTCCTGCGCGCCAATGCGGGTGAAGATGCGGTCGACCAGCCCGATCCGCGCCGACCGCGCCGGAACGAACGACCCGATCTGGGCCATCAGCACGATCAAGGCGACCTGGCGCAGCCAACTGCTCTTGCCCGCCATGTTCGGGCCGGTCAGCAACGTGATGCGGGCGTCGGCCGGATCGAGCGTCGCGTCGTTGGCGATGAACGCGCCTGGCTCGAGCATCGCTTCGAGCGTCGGGTGCCGGCCGTCCCGGATTTCGATGCGAAAACCGTCGTCCAGTTCGGGTCGGACGAACGCGCGCAAGGCGGCGACGTCGGCCAGCGTCGAGACGACGTCGAGATAGGCCAGGGCGCCGGCGGCCGCGAGGAGCCGGGGCGCCTGACCCGCGACCTCGGAGACGACGCGCTTGTAGACGTCGGCTTCGAGATCGTCCAGGGTTTGCTGGGCGGTGAGAATGATCGACTCGAATTCCTTGAGTTGCGGCGTGATGTAGCGCGTGGCGTTGGCGAGGGTCTGCTTCGGCAGGTAGTCGGCGGGCAGCGGCCCAGCGCCGTTCGATCCCGCCAGCGCGCGATCCCGCTCCGCCGCCGCCAGGGCGGCGGCGGTGATTTCGAGGTAGTAGCCAAAAACCCGGTTGTAGCCGACTTTCAGCGAGCGGATGCCGCTCCGCTCGCGTTCGGTTCGCTCCAGACCGGCGATCCAGTCGCGCGCTTCCCGCACCCTGGCTTGATGGCCGTCCAATTCGCTGGAAAATCCGGCCCGGATCGTATCTCCCTTGCCGACCTGCCCGCCCGGCTCGTCGACGATCGCCCGCGCGAGCAGGCGGCGGGCCGCTTCGCACGATTCGAGCGACGCGCGCAAATCGGATGCGCCCGGCAGATCGCAAGCGAGATCGGCGAGACTCGCGAGCGGCGCGAGCGATGCGCGCAGCGACGCGAGTTCACGCGGCGTGACGAGGCCGGCGACGCAGCGGTTCACCTGCCGTTCGATGTCGCCGACAGGCGTCAGCAAGCGGCGAACCTCGGCGCGGGGCGTGCTGTCGCGCCAGAAGCGCTCGACGGCGTCATGCCGTTCCCGCACTGGCGCGAGCGCGACAAGCGGCTGGCTCAGCCAGCGGCGCAGCAGGCGGGCGCCCATGGGAGTGCGCGTCTGGTCGAGAATCGCCACCAGACTGTGCCGGCGCTCGCCCCGCGCGCTTTCGGTCAATTCGAGATTGCGTCGCGTTTGCCCGTCGAGCGTCATGAAGTCGTCGGGCGCGTAGGTCGTCAGATGCGTGATCTGGCCGAGACCGGAGCGGTGGGTTTCGAGAAGATAGTCGAGCAGGCCCCCGGCGGCGCGGATCGCGAGCGGTTTGCCGGCGCAGCCGAAACCGTCCAGCGATTCGACGCCGAAATGGCCGCGCAAGGTTTCGCCCGCTCGATCGAGCCGCCAGCGCCAGGATTCGGTGGGGCTGAGCGCTGGCGGGGCGTCGGCCGATCCCGCGAAAAGCGACTCCAGGCGGGAGGCGTCGTCGGCCGGGACGACGCATTCGGCCGGGCCGATCCGGCGCAATTCGCGATCGAGCGCGCGCAGCGCTTCGTCGGCGCTTGCGGCGACGAGTTCGGTGGCGGCGAATTCGCCGGTCGATACGTCGGCGGCGGCGAATCCCGCCGACCGGTCATGGACGACGATGGCAGCGATGAAGTTGTTGCGGCGCGCATCGAGCATCGCCGGGTCGAGGAGAGTGCCCGGAGTGATGACGCGGGTCACGTCGCGCTCGACGAGCCCCCGGCCAGCGCCCGGTTCGCCGAGTTGTTCGCAGACGGCGACCTTGTGGCCGGCCGCGACGAGTCGGGCGATGTGGCCCTCGGCGGCGTGGTGCGGGATGCCCGCCATCGGCACGCGGACGCCTTTGCCCATGTCGCGTCCCGTCAGCACGATGTCGAGGAGGTCGGCCGCGAGGCGCGCGTCGTCGTCGAAGGTCTCGTAGAAATCGCCGAGCCGAAACAGCAAGATCGTGTCGGGGAAGCGGCGTTTGATCTGGAGATATTGCCGCCGCAGCGGCACGACTTTCGCTGGAGGCGCGTTGCGCGAGGTTTCGTCGCCGTCGGCGTCTG
>JAICJJ010000220.1 GCA_025928535.1 Thermomicrobiales bacterium | reverse complement strand
CCCAGGAGGCGAACAGCGCGTTCGATCGAGCCATGCCGCTGGTCGCTCGTCAAGATGCGAAGCGGGGGGCCGCCCGTCAGCCCCTTGCGTTCCACGTCCCAGCCGCATCGCGCAAACAGCGCGTTGCGCGCGGCGGCGAGGCAGGTCGCGTGCGCCATTTGCGAGCCGGTGGTGAGCGCGAAACTCGCGGTTTCGGGCAGGCCAAGCAAGTCCTTGAGCCATGCCCCGCAGACCTCTTCCACCACCGCTTCGGCGGGCGCCGCTCCGAACGAAGCGGCGTTTTGGTCCCAGGCCGACGTCAGCCAGTCCGCGGCGAGCGAAGCGGGCACGGCGCCGCCCATCACCCAGCCGAAGAAGCGGCCGCCGGCGCTGCCGATGATGCCGCCGGCACAGTCGGCGACCAGGTCGTCGATCACCTGACTCGCATCCATGCCGCCGTCCGGGAGCGGACGCGCGAGGCGGGCGCGCAGTTGGGCGAGCGAAGCGGTCGCGGCAACCGGCGCGTCATCGAGGCGTTCGAGATGGTCGAGCGCGTGCGCCAACGCCCGCGCCAACACGGGCCGGCAGCGCGAGGGATTCACCGTCAAATCCTCCTCCGGTCGTGACTCGACCGCGCATCGGGCTTCGGGAAGGCTCCGGTTCAGGATCATTCTCCAAGGCGGAGAGGGCGGGGCGGCCTTTGGGCCACGGCGAGGGTTGTGGGAACTCGTCACACCCCCGAGCCCATCGGCCAGCGCGTGCCGCTGGTGTCGATCCAGCGGCCCTGGTGGCCGGAGCGGGAGACGGCGTCGATCAACTCCTGCGTCTTGACGCCGTCGGCGAACGACGGGCTCGGCGGTTCTTCGTCGCGGATCGCCGCGCACCAATGGCGCTGCAGCAGGGCGGTCGGCAGCGCCAGGTAGTGGTCGAAAGCAGGGAAGCCGCCGGAGAGCCGTTCCGGGATCGTCAATTCGCGCGGCATCGCGTCGCCGGAGCGGGCGGCCCAGAGCGCCCCGTCGCGGATCAGCAACGCGCCGCGCGATCCCGACAGCGTGATCTCTTCGTCGCCCTCGTAGGCGGCGGTCGCGGTGACGTGGATCGTGCCGAGCGAACCATTGCCGAAACGGAGAACGACCGCGAAATTGTCGTCGGCGTCGACTTTCGCCATCGTCGCCGCGTCCGGCAGGCGGCGCTGCTTGACGAGCGTCGCGGTGGCGCCGGCGACCGCCTTGACCTCGCCGCACCACCAACGGAGGGCGTCGAGGTAGTGCGAGCCGATGGCGCCGAGCATCCCGCCGGCCTTTTCCTGTTCCGACAGCCAGCCGAACGGCCGGCCGAGCGGATCGTTCAGGCTGGAGCGATGGACGACGATCGAGGCCGCCTGAATCTCGCCGATGAAGCCTTCGTCGATCAATTCCTTGATCCGCGCCCGGATCGGCAGGAAGCGCAATTGGTGGTTGACCATCGACACGACGCCGACGCGGTCGGCGATGCGGACCATGTCGCGCGCTTCGGCCAGATTGCGCGCCATCGGTTTTTCGCAGAGAACATGCTTGCCCGCTTCGAGGGCGGCGATGATCATCGGGTGATGCAAATGCGGCGGGGTGGCGACGATGACCGCATCGATGTCCGGCATGCGGACGAGTTCGCGGTAGTCGGTGGTGTGATTCGGTATCTGATGATCGACGGCGAGGACGAAGGCGCGGTCGGCGTGGCGGGCGCAGACGGCTTCGACGCGCGCTTCCGACAGTGCCGTGAGCGCTTCGAGATGGAGCGAGGCGCCGAACCCCGCGCCGATGATTCCGACCCGGATCGGCTCCGATCGCGTCTGGCCCTGACCGGGCGCGCGCTCCGGCTCGAACCATGACGGCCGTTCCGACACCGCTTCCCTCACTCGCCGAGCAGCGGCGCCGCGCCATCCTTGCCGGCCCGGCCCGCGTCGATCGGCCAATGCTACCACTTCGATTCAGGCCGGCCGCTCGGCCCGCCGGCGCACGGTACGATGATCGCGACGACGAAGGCCACGTCAGGAGGCGGCCGATGCGTTTGTTCACGGGAAAAGGGGATGCCGGATCGACTGATCTGCTCGGCGGCCGGGTCGGGAAAGACGATCCGCGCATCGCCGCGATCGGCGCGCTCGACGAAGCATCCAGCGCGATCGGCTTCGCCCGCGCCGCCGCCGCGACCGAGCGGACGCGCGATTTGCTGATCGAAACCCAGCGTGATCTCTACAAGATCATGGCCGAACTGGCCTACACGAACGAACAGTGGCCGGCGCGGGTCGAAGTCGGCGCCGACCGGGTCGAATGGCTGGAGCGCGAAACCGACGCCCTGACGGCCGAGGTTCCGCCGCCGCGCGCGTTCATCATCCCCGGCGACAGCCTCCCCGGCGCGGCGCTGGATGTGGCGCGGACCGTCGCCCGCCGGGCGGAGCGGGAGGCAGTTTCGATCGCGGGCGGCGGCTACGTCGCGAATCCTGAAGTGTTGCGCTATCTGAATCGCCTGTCGTCGCTTCTTTTCGCGCTGGCGCGCTACGAAGATCACGCGGCCGGGGCGACGCCGTCGCTGGCGAAAGGCGGCAAGCAGCCTCCGACGGCGGGTTGAGCGTCCGCCTTGGTATCCTCCATTCAGAAGAAGCCGCGCGTGACTGGAAACGAGGACCGATTTTCGATGCGCATGTCACATCTGTTCGGACGGACGCTGCGGGAAGCGCCGGGCGACGTCGAATTGCCGAGCCACCGGCTGATGCTGCGCGCGGGGATGATGCGCCCGCTCGGGGCGGGCATCTACAGCCTGTTGCCGCTCGGCTTTCGCGTCGTCACCAAGGTCGAACAAATCATTCGCGAAGAACTGAACGCGATCGGCGGTCAGGAATTGCTGATGCCGGTCGTCCATCCGGCCGATCTCTGGAAAGAATCGGGCCGATACGACAACGTCGGGCCGGAGATGACCCGGTTCAAGGACCGGGGCGACCGCGACATGGTCCTGGCGATGACGCACGAAGAGATCGTCACCGATCTGGCGCGGCAGGAGATCAATTCCTACCGGCAATTGCCGCAACTCGTCTATCACATCCAGACGAAATGGCGAGACGAGCCGCGCTCACGAGGCGGCCTGATCCGCGTCCGCGAATTCACGATGAAAGACTCCTACAGCCTCGACCGCGACGAAGCCGGGCTCGACGTCCAGTATCGCAATCACTGGGGCGCCTACGAGCGGATTTTCCGTCGCTGCGGGTTGCGCTTCGTCGTCGTCGGCGCCGATACCGGCATGATGGGCGGTTCGGCCTCGCACGAGTTCATGGCTCTCTCGGAATATGGCGAAGACATCGTCCTCCTCTGTCCCAATGGCGACTACGCCGACAACCGCGAGGTGGCGACGTTCCGACGCGAGCCAGCGTCGACCGAACCTCCCCGGCCGATGGAAGAAGTCGAGACGCCCGACACGACGACGATTCGGGCTCTCGCCGACTATCTCGACATCCCGCTGGCCAAGACGGGGAAGGCGGTCTTTTTCAAGGGCGATTCGGGCCGCTTCATTTTCGCCGTCATCCGGGGCGATCTCGAGATCAACGAAACGAAACTCCGCAAGGCGACCGGCGAACTCGGCCTGACGCCGGCCACCGCCGAAGAAATCCGGGCGATCGGCGCCGAGCCGGGCTACGGCTCGCCGGTCGGGGTTCGCGACGCGACGATCGTCGTCGATGAAAGCGTGCGCGACACGCCGAATCTCGTCGCTGGCGCGAACCGGGTCGGCTGGCATCTGATGAACGTCAACCTCGGCCGCGATTATCAAGCCGACGTCGTCGCCGACATCGCGGCGGCGGACGCGGGGCTGCCGTGCCCGGTTTGCGGCGCGCCGCTCGACGCCGAACGGGCGATCGAAGTCGGCAACATCTTCAAGCTCGGCACGCGCTACAGCGCCATGCTCGGCGCGACCTATCTCGACGCCGAAGGGCAGAGCCATCCGATCGTGATGGGGTCGTACGGCATCGGCTCCGGCCGGGTGACGGCGACGGTCGTCGAGCAGCATCACGACGACAAGGGAATCATCTGGCCGGTGACGATCGCGCCGTACCACGTTTCGCTGCTGTCGCTCGGCGGGGCGGATGAATCTGGCCCGGTCGAAGCCGCCGACAAACTCTACGACGCGTTGCTGTCGGCCGACGTCGAAGTGCTCTATGACGACCGGACCGACCGGGCGGGCGTCAAGTTCAACGACGCCGACCTGATCGGCTGCCCGATTCGGGTCTCGGTCAGCGCGCGGACGCTGGCGCGGGGCGAAGCCGAACTGAAGCCGCGCGTGGCGAGCGAATCGACGTTCGTGCCGCTGGACGAGGTCGTGCCGACCGTCCAGCAAATGCTGGCGGCATTGGCGGCGCCCCTCAGCGGCGAGCCGGGCGCGGAGTGAGCGCCGGCCGCGTCGTCATCCTGAGCGAAGTCGAAGGATCTCGTCGTTCCTGACGACAGAGAACGAGATGCCTCGACAAGTTCGGCATGACAATCGCGGGGCGTCGCGGGGGGAGGTCGCAAAGGAGGGGCGTCCGCCGATGATCATCTACGCCGACATCGGAATCTCGGCAACTTGAGGAGCGCGAAAGTGGCGAAGACGAGAATCGAACGCGACACGAGGGGCGAGATGACCCTCCCCGCCGACGCGCTGTACGGCGCGTCGACGCAGCGCGCGGTCGAAAACTTTCCGGTGTCGGGCCAGCCGTTGCCGCCGGCGTTCATCCACGCCCTCGGAGTGGTCAAGTTGGCGGCAGCGCGGGTGAACCGGGAACTCGGTTTGCTTCCGGACGAGACGGCGGACGCGATCGAAGCCGCCGCACAGGCCGTCGCCGACGGCGCGCATGACGCCGAATTTCCGATCGACGTTTTCCAGACCGGATCGGGCACCTCGACCAACATGAACGCGAACGAGGTGATCGGCACGCTCGCTTCCCGCGCCCTCGGCCGCAAGGTCCACCCGAACGACGAAGTCAACCTCGGGCAGTCGTCGAACGACGTCATCCCGACCGTGCTGCACGTCGCGGCGGTCCTCCAGATCGAACGCGACTTGTTGCCGGCATTGCGCCATTTGCGGGAAACGCTGGCGGCGAAAGCGGTCGAATTCGACAGGGTCGTCAAGATCGGACGCACGCATCTGATGGACGCGGTGCCGATCCGGCTCGGGCAGGAATTCAGCGGCTACGCCCGTCAGATCGAACTGGCGGCAGAACGGGTCGAAACGACGCTGCCGGGGTTGCGGGAATTGGCGATCGGCGGCACGGCGGTCGGCACCGGCTTGAACACCCACGCCGAATTCGGCGTCCGGATGGCGCGCGAATTGTCGGCGTTGACTGGCTGCGAATTTCGCGAGACGACCAATCATTTCGAAGCGCAAGGCGCACAAGACGCCTACGTGTTCGCGGCCGGGGCGTTGACGAGCGTGGCGGCGAGCCTGATGAAGATCGCCAACGATGTCCGACTGCTCGGCTCCGGACCGCAGGCGGGCCTCGGCGAGTTGATCTTGCCGGCGATCCAGCCGGGCAGTTCGATCATGCCGGGGAAGGTCAACCCGGTCATCGCCGAGGCGGTGATTCAGGTCGGAGCGCAGGTGACCGGCAATGGGCAAGCGGTCGTCATCGGCGGCCAGTGGGGCCAACTCGATCTGAACACGATGCT
>JAICJJ010000049.1 GCA_025928535.1 Thermomicrobiales bacterium | reverse complement strand
GTTCGCTTGCGGCTTGCATCGTACTCTGACTCTCCCCGCCGCGCCAACTCGCGCTCGCCGCCTCGGCCCGGCCGCGACGTTCGCCGCGGGCTACACTCGCCGCGCCAGCGTTCGCCGTTCAGCCGGAGCCGCGCAGATGACGTTCGATCCGATGCAGGCGCTTCTCGGCGTCGCCGTCGCGGCGGCAATTACATTCGGCGCCCACGCGGCCCGCATGCTGACCCGCGACGGCGCGATTGCCGCGACCGTCGTCGGCGGCGCCGCGGTCGCCGGCGCCGGCTGGTGGGGCGGCGCGATGCTCGCGCTCTTTTTTGTCACGTCGAGCGCGCTTGGCCGGCTGCCGGGCGACGACCGCTCCAACCGGATCGCCGTTCGCGGCAATCGGCGCGACGCGGTGCAGGTCGTCGCCAATGGCGGCGTCGCCGCCATCTGCGCGCTTTCCCTCGTCCTCGCGCCGCGCCCGAGCGCGGGTGTGCTGTTCGCCGGCTACGCGGGCGCCATCGCCGCCGCCGCCGCCGACACCTGGGCGACCGAAATCGGCTCCCGTTTCGGCGGCGTTCCCCGCTCGCTGCGCACCGGCCGGTCCGTTCCCGCCGGAACCTCCGGCGCCGTCAGCCTCGCCGGTTCGCTCGGCGCGCTCGGCGGCGCGACGCTCATCGGAATCGCCGTCGCCATCGGCGCGCGAGCGGGCTGGACGGTTCCATTTGGCCATCCGCTCGGCCTCATCATTGTCGCCGGCGCGGCCGGCGCGCTGGCCGACAGTCTCCTCGGGGCCTCGCTGCAAGCCGCGTATCGTTGCCCGAATTGCAACGTTCCGACGGAACGACGCGTGCATTGTTGCGGCGCGTCCACTATGCTCATCAGTGGTTGCCGATACGTCGACAACGACGCGGTCAACTTCGCGGCGACGGTTATCGGAGCCGCCGTCGCGGCGTTGCTCACGCTCGGCCTCGGCTAATCGGCGGCCGTGCAGGAAACGGCGGCGCGGCGTTTCAACGGCTTTCGACGACGCGAAACGCCCGCCCGATGGCCCCGCTCGATCAGAAGCGGTGGCCCTAAAATCGCGATGGCGCGCAGCAGGGCCGCGTGTCCTGTCGGCCCGTCAATCCACCGACTCCCGCAATACGCGGCGCGCCGCCTCGATGTCGCGCAGAACAGCGCGACCGTCCGACGCCCCGCCCTCCCCGGAATCATCGCCTTCTAGCCCGGGAGCAGCCCATGACTCTCGATCTAATCCAGCGGCTCGAACACCTCCGCGCGGAGGAAAAGCGGCTCGCCTGGCGCGGCACCTTCGCCGACTATTTCGATCTCGTGCGGAAGAACCCGAGCATCGCGCGTTTGGCCCACGCTCGGGTCTACGACATGATCGTCGAGTCCGGAATCGAATCGGACGACCATGGCGACAGCCGCTACAACTTTTTCGCCAGCGACATCTACGGCATCGACGCCGCGCTCGACCAACTGGTCGAATACTTCCATTCCGCGGCGCAGCGGCTTGAAGTCCGCAAGCGGATTCTCCTCCTGATGGGGCCGGTCGGCGGCGGCAAATCGACGCTCGTCAGCCTCCTCAAGCGCGGCCTCGAGCAATACACGCGCAGCGACGCCGGCGCCGTCTACGCCATCGCCGGCTGTCCGATGCATGAAGAACCGCTCCATCTCGTGCCCGACGCGCTCCGGCCTGAAATCGAGCGCGAATTCGGCATCTACGTCGAAGGAGAGCTTTGTCCGCGTTGCCGCCACGATCTCGAGCACACCTATCACGGCAGGGTGGAAGACGTGCCGGTCGAGCGGATCGTCTTCTCGGAAAAGGAGCGCCGCGGCATCGGCGCCTTCACCCCGTCCGATCCGAAATCGCAAGACATCGCCGAACTGGTCGGCGGCATCGATCTGGCCACCGTCGGCGAAGTCGGCTCGGAAAGCGATCCGCGCGGCTACCGCTTCGACGGCGAGTTGAATATCGCCAACCGCGGCATCATGGAATTCGTCGAGATGCTCAAGACGGACGAACGGTTTCTCTACGTGCTCCTGACGCTGTCGCAAGAGCAGAGCATCAAGACCGGCCGCTTTTCGATGATCTACGCCGACGAAGTGGTGATGTCCCACACGAACGAGCATGAATATCGTTCGTTCGTCGGCAATCGGAAAAGCGAGGCGCTGCAAGACCGGATCATCCTCGTCAAGGTGCCGTACAACCTGCGGGTCGCCGACGAGGTCCGCATCTATGAAAAGTTGCTGCGTCAGAGCAACCTGCACGACGTCCACATCGCTCCCCACACGCTTCAGACCGCTGCGACCTTCGCCGTGCTCTCCCGCCTCGAAGAAAGCAAGAAGGCGGGCATGAGTCTGATGAAGAAGTTGAAACTCTACGACGGCGAAAGCGTCGACGGCTTCACCCCGAAAGACGTCAAGGAACTCCACGAAGAAGCCGAGCGCGAGGGGATGGACGGCATTTCGCCGCGCTACGTCATCAACCGCCTGTCCTCGGCGCTGGTGCGTGACAACGTCGCCTGCATCAATCCGATCGACGCGTTGCGTTCGCTGCGGGACGGCCTCGGCCAGCACACGAGCATCTCCCGCGAAGAATCGGAACGCTTGCTCAATCTGATCAGCGACGCGCGGCGCGAATTCGACGAACTGGCCAAGCGCGAGGTGCAACGCGCCTTCGTCTACGCGTTCGACGAAAGCGCCCACACGCTGCTCGACAACTACCTCGACAACGTCGAGGCGTACTGCAACCGCACGAAACTGAAAGACCCGATCACCGAGGAAGAAGTCGATCCGGACGAGAAATTGATGCGCTCGATCGAAGAGCAGGTCGGCGTGCCGGAAACGGGCAAACGGGCCTTCCGTGAAGAAATCCTGATCCGGATATCCTCGCTCGCCCGCCGCGGCCAGCGGTTCGAATATTCGTCGCACGAACGGCTGCGGGAAGCGATCGAGAAGAAACTCTTCGCCGACCTGCGCGACGTGGTCAAGATCACGACCTCGTCCAAGACGCCCGACGCCGACCAACTCCGGCGCATCAACGAAGTCGTCGATCGACTGGTCGAAAGTCAGGGCTATTGCCCCATCTGCGCCAACGAACTCTTGCGCTACGTCGGATCGCTGCTCAATCGTTAGCCGAGAGGGAGAGGAGTCGAGGAGTCGAGAAGTAGACCGAATCGCACTGCTGGACCTGTTCCCACCGGGAGGCGGCCATGTTTCACGCCAACACGCCATCAACCGATCGCAACGCTTCGACGCGACCGAGCCGCTCCTCGACTCCTCGACTCCTCGACTCCTCGACTCGTGCGTCCGTTTCCCTGTCGCGCGGCGACTGGTCGTTGCACCGGAAAGGGGCGATCGACCAGCAGCGCCACCAGCGCAAGGTCCGCGAAGCGCTCAAGGCCAACCTCGCCGACATCGTCAGCGAGCAATCGCTGATCACCAGCGACGGCAAGAAGATTGTCCGCGTGCCGATTCGGACGCTGGAGGAATACAAGTTCCGCTTCGATCGCGGCGATCAGCAAGGCGTCGGCGCGGGCAACGGCGATTCCAAAGTCGGCGACGTGCTGGCGCGCGGCGGCCGGCCTGGTCCCGGTCAAGGCGCCGGAGCGGGGGACCAACCGGGCATCGAATACTACGAAGCCGACGTGACGATGGACGAGTTGGCCGAACTCGTCTTCGAAGACCTCGGTTTGCCGAATCTGGAGCCGAAGCGCCTGCGCGAACTCGAATCGGAGGCGCTTCGCTTCACGGACATCCGCAAGACCGGGCCGTTCGCCAACCTGGACAAGAAGCAGACCATTCGCCAGAACCTGCAGCGGAACGCCCGCAAGGGTGAAGCGCGGTTCGGCGACCTGGCGACCGACGATCTTCGCTTTCGCACCTGGGAGCAAACCGTTCAATACGAAGCGAACGGCGTCGTTCTGGCGATGATGGACGTTTCCGGGTCGATGGGAACCAACGAGAAATATCTGAGCCGTGCATTCTACTTCTGGATGGTTCGTTTCCTGCGCACCAAATACGATCGGGTCGAAATCGTCTTCATCGCTCATCACGCCGAAGCGAAAGAGGTGACGGAAGACGAATTTTTCACCCGTGGCGAGAGCGGCGGCACCCGCGCCAGCACGGCCTACGCGCTGGCGCTCGACATCATCGAACATCGCTACCCGCCGGCCGATTGGAACATCTACCCCTTTCACTTTTCCGACGGCGACAACTGGCCGTCCGACAACGAGACGGCACGAGTGCTGGTCGAACGCCTGGCCGATTTTTCCAGCCTCTTTGGCTACGGCGAAATCCGGCCGGCGCGCGCTGGCTATCAGAGTTCGCTCGGCCACGCCATCGCCAAGATCGACCATCCCAAGATCCAGCGGGTGACCCTGGCCGACCGCACGGACGTCTATCCGGCGCTGCGCGCCTTTTTCTCGCTCGATCGCGAAGAGGTTGGGGCAAGCCAATGAATGCCGCCGCCGACGACCGCGCCCTGGCCGACGCGATCGAACGAATCTGGGACGAAGCGCAAGCAATCGGCTTGCGCCCATTTCCGACCCACTTCGAAATCGTTCCCGCGACGATCCTCTACGAAATGGGCTCCTATCTGATGCCGGGGCGCTTTTCCCATTGGACGCACGGCAAGATGTACCAGATGCAAAAGATCAGTTACGACTATGGCTTGTCGAAAATCTACGAACTGGTCATCAACACGAATCCCTGCTGGGCGTTTCTTCTCGAAACCAACACGCCGATCCAGAACAAACTGGTCGTCGCCCATGTACTCGGCCACGCCGACTTTTTCGCCAACAACGCCTATTTCGCCCGCACGTCGGGTCGCATGCTCGACTCCGTGTCGCTCAACGCTGAACGCATCCGCGGCTACGAATTCGAACATGGCCAACTTGAAGTCGAACAATTGCTCGATGCCGTGCTGGCGATTCAGGAACACGTCGATCCCTATTCGATCGAAATGCCGGACGATCCCGACGACGATCGCACCCAGCAGCGCGGCACGCCCGGCCCCTACGACGATCTGTTCGAACGGGACGAGCCCATCGTCGCGCCACCGCCAGCGCCGCCGCGCAATCCATTCCGTCCATCAGAGCCCGATCGCGATCTGCTCCGCTTCATCGCCCAGCATTCGCCGATTCTGGACGATTGGGAGCGCGACATCCTCGGCATCGTCCGCGCCGAAATGCTCTATTTCTACCCGCAGATGCAGACCAAGGTCGTCAACGAGGGGTGGGCCACCCTCTGCCATGCCACCTTGCTTCATCGCCTCGATCTGCCGCACGACGAATATGTCGATTTCGCCGATCTGCACGCCGGCGTCACGTCGCCCGGCGCCCAGCGGCTGAACCCCTATCATCTCGGCTTCAACCTGCTGAAAGCGATCAACGAGCGGCATGGCGGCGACGACGAGCATCTCGCGGCGGATCTGTTCGACTTGCGGGAGACGGCGAGCGATCTGTCGCTGATTCGCAACGAATTGACGGAAGAGATCGTCGACGACCTCGACCTCTACATCTACGGGCCGGTCGGCGACGACATCGTCGTCACCGAAAAGCGGTGGGAAGCCGTGCGCGACCGGCTGGTCAACGATCTGACCGGCTAAGGCTTCCCGATAGTCGTCGCGGTCGACGGCGACTACGAAGGGCGGCGCGAACTCTACCTCCGGCACGAATGGACCGGCCGCGCCCTCGACCTGGCCTGGGCGAAGCACACGCTCGGCCACATCCGCCGGATGTGGGGTCGGACCGTCTGGCTCGAAACGTCGAACGCCGCCGGCGAAACGGCAGTGATTTCGTCCGACCAGAAACCCGCCCCGACCTCGGCCCGCTCGTCCTGAGCAGCGCGACCCGCGCCCATCGTCATCCTGAGCCCACAGGCGAAGGATCTCGGCCCGCCAGTAGGCGCCATTGCAGCGACCGAGTCCTTCCTCCGTCAGGATGACAACTTGCGTCAGGGTGACGATTGAGGCGGGTTGAAGGCGTGAGGCCGGCGGCGTCAACGGCCGCCGGCCCGGTCGATCAGCGCAACGTGAACCCGATCGTCGCGCCCGATGCATAGAACATGAACTTGGTTGGGGCGAAATTGTTCGGCGCCTGGAACGTTACCCAGCCTTGCGCGGATTCGCCCGGCTTCAATTCGCCGCCCGTGATCGCCGGCTCGACGCCGCCGCAGATCGGCGCGACCTCCCGGCCCCGCGCGTCGGTGAGCGCGAAATCGGTCAGCGCGAAATCGAGCGGACGATTCGATTGATTGTCGATCGTCATCTGAACCGCGATCAACGCGTTGCCGGACGCCGGCGCCCGCGTGCCGCTCGCGTTCGGGCGAACCTGTTGCGCCTGAACCCGGATGCCGTTGACGTTGACGACGCCGCCGAGACTGCTGTTGGCGACGGCGCCGGAGCCGCGATCGACCTTCGGCCGTTGCGGCTTGGCGGAGGGAAGGGTCGACGCCGGCTGTGTCAGCCGAATCGAAACCGACGAAGCGGTCGTCGCGGTCGGGGTCG
This sequence comes from Thermomicrobiales bacterium, assembly GCA_025928535.1. Classification (GTDB taxonomy): domain Bacteria; phylum Chloroflexota; class Chloroflexia; order Thermomicrobiales; family UBA6265; genus JAICJJ01. The sequence goes on along the minus strand of JAICJJ010000049.1, from coordinate 4,095 downwards.
TCGCCCGCGCCTCGAACGAGGCGGCGCCACTCGGCGTGCAGCCGGAAACGTCGGGCGGCACGACGGCGGCCGACAAGCTTTCGCTGCTTCCCGGCACGACGAGCATCGACGGCCCGGTTTGCTCCTGCCCGCCGAACGTCGCGTCGGAGGGACTGAAGCGGGCGATCATCTGCCGGGCCGTGTCGATCGACCAGTCGGCCGGATCGGGTTGATCGAGCGGCAGATCGGGCTTCCGATTCGGCATGACCACCAGCGCAACGGCCCGGTCATTTTCGAACGTCGCCAGCAGACGCCCGACATCCGGCACGCGATATTCGACCTGATCGGGCGCGGGGTAAGCGGCGGGCGATCCGTAGAGATGATCGAATCCAGCGCGCCGCCCCCCAAGCCGCCCTGCGATTTCTTCGGGATCGGCGCCGCCGAGATCGGCCACCTGCGTCGACAGCACGGCGACCCGCGTTTGCAGATCGGACAATTGCGCGCCGGCGCTCGGTGTCCCGGCAGGCGTGGCTTCTTGCGCCAGCACCGTCGCGCGGGGGAACCGAATGCCGTTCGGCGCGACAACGGCGATCGCCAGGGCGACGACGAGCCCCACCAGGATCGTGGCTCCGAGCAACCGACGAAGCCGCTGCGATAAACCGGGGCGCGTCATCATGCCGCTTGCTCACCTCGCTTCAGCCGTTCGGCCATCCCATCGTCGGCCGCCAGGACACCTATTTGAACGTCTCGTGACATGCTTCGGTTCCATTTCACGGCATTCGGCCGGCGTCAGCCGCCGTCGTCGCGTGCGGCGCCCGCGGCGGCGAACATCGCCTCGATCGGCGCCGGCTGCCCGGTCCAGAGCGTGAACGCGCACGCTCCCTGGTGCACCAGCATGCCGAGGCCGTCGAGCGTCCGCAAGCCGCGTTCCGCGGCCGCGCGCAGCAGGTCGGTTTGCCGGTAGGTCAGATCGGCGACGAAGGCGTCGTCCGGCAAGAGCGTGAGCGCGTCGAGTGGCAGCGGCGTCTCGCCCGGCCGCCAGCCGAGCGACGTGCAATTGACGAGCAGCCGCGCTTCCGGCAATCGGCGTCGCAGCGATGCGTCGTCGAATGCCACCGGCTCCAGCGCCGCCACGGCGAGATCGTCCGCGAGCCGCGCCGCACGCGCCGGATCGCGGTTCGCGAGCGCGATCGCCGGCGCCGCGAGCGATTCGAGCGCCAGCACGACCGCCCGCGCCGCGCCGCCGGCGCCGAGGAGGAGCGCTGGCCGCCGCGCGACATCGGAACACGCCTCGGCCAGCGCGGTCGCGAAGCCGTGGATATCGGTGTTGTCGCCAAGCAGGCGGCCGCCGCGATTGACGACGGTGTTGACGGCCCCGGCGCGGATCGCCGCCGGCGCGACCTCGTCCATCAGCGGCATCACCGCCACCTTGTGCGGCACGGTGACGCTGGCGCCGAGCGCATCGGGCTGGCGCAATCCGGCGATGCGGCCCGGCAGTTCGGCCGCGGTCGTGTGCCAGCGCTCGTAGGTCGCCGGAATGCCCAATGCGTCGAGCGCAGGTTGGTGCAAGGCGGGCGACAGCGAATGCGCCACCGGGTCGCCGATCACGCCGATACGGAGCCGACGCCGACCTTCGTTCACTCTCGCCCTCCTCGGCTACGGCGTGGCGTCGCCGCCGGTCTGATATTTCGCGACGTTGGCGTCTTGTTCTTCCTTGGTCACGGCGAACGCATGCTCGCCGCTGTCGCCCTTCGCCACGAAAAACATGTACGGCGTGTCCGCCGGAAAGAGCACCGCCTGGATCGAGGCGAACCCGGGGTTGCAGATCGGGCCAGGCGGCAAGCCGCCGGTCTTGTAGGTGTTGTACGGATTCACCGTCTGCAGTTGATCTTCGGTCAGCGGGCTGGGCCACCAGTCACCGCGTTTGCCGAAGACGTACTGCACGGTCGGGTCCGCTTCCAGATTCCAGCCCTGCTCGTAGCGGTTGAGATACACCGCGGCGATGATCGGCCGCTCGGCCGGCACCTGGGCTTCGCGTTCGACCAGCGACGCGAACGTGAGCACATCGGGGATGTTCAATTGCATCTGGGACGTGCGTTGCCGCATGTCGGGCGTGAATTTCTTGCCGAAGTTGTCGAGCATCATCGCCACGTCGGCGGCCGGGTCGTCTTTCCGGAAGGTGTACGTGTCGGGAAAGAGATAGCCTTCGAGCGACGACGACGCCGGCAAGCCGGCGAGAAAATCGTACTGGGATCGATCGACGCCGCCGAGGGCTTGCATGAAGGCGTCGTAGCCTCCCTTGCCGCCGAGCCGTTCGTATTCTTCCGCGATCTGTTCAGTCCGCCATCCCTCGGGAATCGTGATGTCGAAGGTCGCCGGACCGGAGTCGTTGGACGCCGGGTTGGCCGGAGCCTGCGCGACCTGCGCGCCGGTGATCCGGTCGATGATCTGCTGGACGGTCATCCCTTTGCGCAGCGTGTAGGAACCCGGCTCGAACGCGTTGCCGGAGAGGCGCATCTGGCCTTCGAAGAGAATCTTGTTGTGGACCAGCCCTTGTTGCTCGAGCCGGTCGGCGACCTGGCTGGTCGTGTCGTCTTTGCCGATGGTGATGGAAACCGGCTGTCCCGCGTCATCGGGGCGGGCACGGCTGACGGCGTAGTCGAAAAATCGAACGCTCGCCGCGGCGACCAGCAACGTCAGCGCGATCACCGACACGATCTTGAGCGACTGAACGAGGATGCGGAGCAAACGGGCGACTCCTTCGGCCGCGACGGACGTGTCCGCCGCCCGGCGCGGATTGGACAGCGGGAAACATAATAGAAGGCATGACGAGCGCGAACAACCAGACCGCTCCCGAGATGGCCGCGTTGCCGCCGCTGGTCGCGGTCGGCGGCCCGACCGCGGTCGGCAAGACCGCGCTCGGCATCGCCCTCGCCCTGCGATTCGGCGGCGAGGTCGTCAACGTCGATTCGCGCTATCTCTCCCGCGGGGTCGACATCGGCGTCGCCAAGCCCACTGCCGATGAACGCCGCGGCGTGCCGCATCACCTGATCGACATCATCCCGCCCGACGGCGAAATGTCGCTGGCGCGCTTCCAGGACCTGGCGCTGGCGGCGATCGGCGACATCCACGGCCGCAACCGCCTCCCGATCCTGGTCGGCGGCACGCCGTTGTACATGAACGCGATCGTCGAGGGATGGCGCATTCCGCGCGTGCCGCCGAATCCGGCATTGCGCGCCCGCCTGGAGCGGGAATTGGAGGAACAGGGGTTGGAGCCGCTGGTCGAACGGCTGCGCGCCGTCGATCCGGCGGCCGCGGCGCGTTCGGAGCGAAACGCCCGCCGCGTCATTCGCGCGCTCGAAATCTTCGAGACGAGCGGCGTGCCGATGAGCGCGCAGGAAGGCAAATCGCCCCCGCCGTTTCGCATCCTCGAATTGGCGTTGACGATGCCGCGGGAGGCGCTCTATCGGGCGGTCGACGCCCGGGTGGCCGATCAGATCGCCGCCGGGCTCGTCGATGAAACGCGCGGGTTGCTCGCCGCCGGCGTTCCCGAACGATCGGCCGCGATGGCGAGCCTCGGCTACCGCCAATTGTTGCCGTATCTCAACGGCGAGCAAACGCTGGCCGACGCGATCCGCCAGATCGAACATGACACCCATCGCTACGTGCGGCACCAGATGACCTGGCTGCGGCGCAATCCGCGCTTGCGCTGGTTCGACGTCTCGCAATCGGGCTGGCAGGAGCGAGCGCTCGCCGAAGTCGCATCGTTTCTGGCCGGTCAGCTCCGGTCTCCCATTGGCCAGCCAAGGTGAGCGCAGGCGGCGCGGCCAAGCCGGCGGCGTTGGCGCGGTCGTGTACGCTTGTCCCGTTCGGCGTGGTCCGGCGCCCGGCCGCGGGCGCCTCGGCCGCGTCGTCAGGCGTCGAAAGGAACGCAGCATTGGACCGCCAGGCCTACATCGAGCAGGTGCTCGACCATTTTCAGAATCCACGCAACAAGGGGCGTCTCGAAGGCGCCGATATCCAACTCGGCGGCGGCAATCCCGGCTGCGGCGACCTGATCACGATGTACGTCAACATCGGCGACGACGACCGGATCGAAGCGATCCGGTTCGAAGG
>JAICJJ010000352.1 GCA_025928535.1 Thermomicrobiales bacterium | reverse complement strand
GCGGGGGCGGACCGTATGACCGAGGCGGTCCGCGTGACGGAGGCGGCGCATCGCCCCGTTCGTGGCCGCGTACAATGGCGTCGATTCACGTCGAACGGGGCGGACTGGAGGGGGCCGGTGAGCGGCAACGGGCAACGTCGCGCGATGTCGGCGGCCGTCATCGTGCTGCTGGTCGCGGCGTCATGGCTGGGGAGCGCGGCGGGGCGGGCGGCGACGCCGGCCGACAATTCGGCGGGCGCGCGGCCGCTGGCGCAGGTGACGCCGGCGGCCGATCTCAGTTGCGCCGATTTCGCCACGCAGGCCGACGCCCAGCGCGTCCTCGACGCGGACCCTTCCGACCCCAACGGCCTCGATCCGAATCAGAACGGCGTCGCCTGCGAGGAAGACGCCGCCTCCGTCGCGGCTCGCGCCGACCGCGCGGCCGCCGAACCGGCCGCCACGCCGGCCGCGCCGACCGCGCCAGCCCTCGTGGAGGTTCCCACCACCGAGCCGGTCTCGTCGGCGCCGGCCCGGGCGATCGAAGACGTCGATTGCGCCGACTTCAGATACCAGGAAGACGCCCAGGTTGTGTTCAATCTCGATCCGAGCGATCCGTACAACCTCGACCCCAACCACGACGGCATCGCCTGCTCGTCGCTGCCGCATCGCGGCGCATCGCGCGTCGTCACCCTGCCGCACACCGGCGAAATTCCGCCGACCCCCGATTCGACTGGCCCGTAGCATAGGGTGCGCGCCGACGTTTTCGGCCCCGGGCGTGTAGGGGCGCTGCTTGCTGCGCCCATCGGCCGCAGGCCGATAGCGTGCGTCTCGTGGACCTGTTCGTGGTCCTGCGGACCACCGGGCACGGCATGCCGTGCCCCTACGATTGGCAACTTCGGCTCCCAATTGGCCGGTGGTCAGAACGATCCCGGGGCGATGGCGGCAGCGTTATTTCCTGCCCAACACCTGCATGAGTTGCAGGACCGCCGGCGTCAGGATGATCACGAAGAGCGTCGGCAGCATGAAGATCACCAGGACCGGCATCATCTTGATCGGCGCCTTGCGGGCGCGTTCTTCAGCGTTCTGGCGGCGCCGCGTCCGCATGGTTTCGGCCAGGCCCCGCATGGTGCTGCCAATGCTCATGCCGACCTTGTCGGCCTGGATCACGGTGGAGCAGAAGATGCCGACGCTGTCGGCCTGTGAGCGGCGGCCGAGACCCAGGAACGCATCCCGTACGGGAAGCCCGGCGTTGAGATCGTCGAGCACCAGCCGAAACTCCTGGCCAGCGATGTTGCGAAAGCGATTGGCGACCTGCAGCAGCGCCGCCTGCAGGCTGAGGCCGCCTTCGACGCAGACGACGATCAGATCGAGCGCATCGGGCAGGTGGCGCTCCATCGCCTGCGCCCGGGTTTTCGCGAGACGTTTCAGGTAGATGCCGAGCAGCCGGGGCGTGACCAGCACCATCATGGCCGTCGCGGCCACGCCGATGAGCGAGAGGCCAAACGAGCGAAGCATCAACAGGGCGAACAGGGGAGTCGCGACGAAAATCAAGATGGTTCGAATCGTGAAATAGCGCTCGACGGTCATCGGCATTCCGGCCGGTTCGAGCAACGCGAGCGCCTTGGCGCGCGCGCTCTCGCGGACGCGCCGGCTGCTCAGCCGGCCGGTGAGCTTCGACAAGAATCGACGTCGCTCCCGAGCGCCGGATTGTGGCGTCGCCGGGTCGTCATCGGTCATTCCCAGTCGTTGGCGCACGAACCGGGACCGTCCCGTGAACCGGGCGCCGATCGCCAACGTGATGACCAGCACGACGACGAACGCCAGCAACGGAGCGATGATGTTCGTATGCGGCGCCGCTGCGGTCGTGGCCGTTGCGAAGGCGATCACTCAGTACTCCACTTTGGCGAGTTGCAGCGAGACGAAGAGCCCGATCGCGTCCCAAACGAGCGCGCCCACCAGCACCGCTCGGCCGAGCGTCGTGTGCAGCATTGTCTCCCGATACTGTGCATTGATCCACGCCATATAGACGGCGAGCCCGATCGGAACGGCCGCCACGATGAAGCCGCTCAGGCGGGGGGCCGCCGTCAGCGATTTCGCTTCCTGGCGAATGTTGCGGCGCGCTCGCACCGTGTCGGCAATGTTGTCGAGCACCTCGGTCAGGTTGCCGCCGGTCTGACGGTTGACCGCGATCGCCGCGACGAAGATTTCGACGTCCGTGCTGGCGATCCGTTCGGAGAGTTTGCCGATGGCCTCGGCCGCGTTGCCGCCGATGTTGGCCTGATCCAGGACGCGCCGCAGTTCGTGCCGCATCGGGTCCGACATCTCTTCGGCGGTCGCCTCGATCGCCCGCAGGAAGCCCTGGCCGGCGCGGAGCGAGCCGGCCATCAGATCGAGCGCTTCCGCGAGTTGCGCTTCGAAGGCGGCGCGACGGCGCGCGGCGCGGAAACGAACGACAAAGCGGGGCGCCGCCCAGACGACGACGGCGACCACGACGGCGAGGAGCGGGTTGGCGTGGACGACCATCGCGAGCAGCGCGAAGAGCAGAGCCGCCAGCAGCGCGCGGGCCAGATTGAAGCGAATCGCGCCGATCTCCAGGTTTGCCTGATCGAGTTCGCGCTCGACCTTGCCGGAGGCGAAAAGCCGCCGGATCAGCCCGCCCAGCCAGTTGGCCGCGCCGAGACTCGAGTCGCGCAGCACCTCGAGCCGTCCCAGGGGCGACGGCGCGGTCGTCGAAATCTGCATCGCATGGTCGGCGAGGCGGCTCTGGATCAGGCGGGCGCGGCGCGTCGACAAATCCGCGAGCGCCAGCGTCACGCCAAGCACCGCGATGAAGACGACGATCGGAACGAGGGTTGCCGGGTTCATCTCGCTGGTCTCGCGCTCCCTCCGCTCAGGCGCTCGCGCGGTCGGGCCGGGCGAACAGATCCGGCGACAGCGGGAAGCCGGAGCGTTCGAGTTGCTCCGAGCAGAGCGGACGAATCCCGCTCGGCGCCAACTGGCCGAGCACCGTGCCGTCGGCGGCGACGCCACGGCGCTCGAAGGTGAAGATGTCCTGCATGGTGATGATGTCCTGCTCCATGCCGACGATCTCCGTCACGTAGGTGATCCGCCGCGTGCCGTCGCTCATCCGCGACAACTGGATGATCAGGTTGATCGCCGAGGCGATTTGCTCCCGGATCGCCTTGGCCGGCAGGTCGAGATTCGCCATCATCACCATGTTTTCGATCCGGCTCAGGGCGTCGCGCGGGGTGTTGGCGTGCACCGTCGTCAGCGAGCCGTCGTGGCCCGTATTCATCGCCTGCAACATGTCGAACGCCTCGCCGGCGCGGCATTCGCCGACGATGATCCGGTCGGGCCGCATCCGCAAGGCGTTCTTGACCAGTTCGCGCTGGGCGACCTGGCCCTTCCCTTCCACGTTCGCCGGCCGCGTCTCGAGGCTGACCCAGTTTTCCTGGCCGATCTGCAATTCCGCCGGGTCTTCGATCGTGACGAGCCGCTCCCGCGGCGGAATGTAGGCGGAAAGGACGTTGAGAAAGGTCGTCTTGCCCGAGCCGGTGCCGCCGGAGACGACGATGTTGAGCCGGCTGGCGATGCAGCCGCGGAGGAATTCGGCCAGCGGCGGCGTCAACGAGCCGAGCCGGATCAGGTCGGCGTCGGTCAGGCGGCGCTTGCTGAATTTCCGGATCGTCAGCGACGGGCCATGCACCGCCAGCGGCGGGATGATCGCGTTGACGCGCGAGCCGTCCGGCAGGCGGGCGTCGACCATCGGCGACGATTCGTCGATCCGCCGCCCGAGCGGCACGACGATCCGGTCGATGATCCGCATGACGTGCTCGTCGTCGCGGAAAACGCGGTCGGAGGGGTGGAGCACGCCCTTTCGCTCGAAGAAGACCTGGTTCGGCCCGTTGACCATCACCTCGCTGATCGTCTCGTCTTGCAGCAACGGCTCGATCGGGCCGTACCCGACGATTTCGTCGGCCAGGTCCCGCATCAGCGTCAATTCTTCCGGCCGGCTCAGGTCGACCCCTTCCTGATCGATCAGCCG
>JAICJJ010000035.1 GCA_025928535.1 Thermomicrobiales bacterium | reverse complement strand
TCCTCTACGATCTGACCGCCTTCATCATCCCGAAACACATCTGGGAAAAGGTCCCGCGCAAGGATTGGAAATCCGATCCGGGCGCCACCGGGCAAGACCCGACGCGCGTCGTCGGCAGCGGGCCGTTCAAATTCAAGGAGTGGAAGCCGGGCGAAAGCGTCACCGTGACGCGCAACCCCGACTACTACGACAAGGTTCCCTACGTCGACGAGTACACGCTCAAGGTTTGGCCCGATCAGACGTCCGTCGTCAACGCCCTCCTCAATGGCGAACTCGACACCGCCGCGCTCGAGCCGGCCGACGTCGCCGGAGTCGAAGGACAGCCGGGAATCAAGGTCGATTCCATCCCGACCCGCAATTTCACCTATCTCGAATTCAATCTCGACCCCAAGGTGACGACCCTCTTCCAGGATGCGAAGGTGCGGCAGGCGCTGATGTACGCGCTCGACCGGCAGTCGATCGTCGACAACATCTGGCTCGGCTACGGCGAAGTGGCGCAAGGCACCCAGCCGGTCATCTCCTATGCCTACGCGCCCGACAAGATCACGACGAAATACACCTACGATCCGGACAAGGCGAAGCAACTCCTCGCCGAAGCCGGCTGGAAAGACAGCAACGGCGACGGGACCGTCGACAAGGACGGCCAGGAGATGAAATTCGAGTTCTTGTATCAATCCGGCTCGCCGACGTCCGACCAACTCGCCGCCTATGTTCAGGACGCCTGGAAAGCGATCGGCGTGGCGATTACGCCGCGCTCGCTCGAATTTCCGGCGTTGATCGAAGCCACGACGACCAACCCGACCTTCGACGTCGCCGCCTACGGCTTCCAGTGGGACGCGACCTTCATCCAGGATGGCATGTTCGGCTGCAATCAGTATCAGGTCGGTTTCAACGACATGAAATATTGCAACCCGGCCGAAGACAAACTGAACGCCGAAGCGAAACTCACGTTCGACGAGGCGAAGCGGCGCGACTTGCTGATCCAGGCGTCGAACATCATCAACGAAGATCTGCCGGTGCTCGTCCTGCTCTTCGGCAAAGGGATCTTCGCCTACGCCGACCACCTGCAAAACTACAAGCCAAGCACTTGGGGCATTCCGTTGCCCTACGTCTGGATTCAGCAGTAGTTCCCTCACCCCCAACCCCTCTCCCACTGCGATGGGCGAGGGGAGACGAGATGTGCTCCCCTCTCTCGCCGCGGCGGGAGAGGGGCCGGGGGTGAGGGCCCACATCGAGGACGCCTGACGTGACCGCCTACATCATCCGGCGCTCGCTCCTCATGATCCCGCTTCTGCTCGGGGTCACCTTTCTTTCATTCGCGATCATCAACCTCATCCCCGGCAGCCCGGTGATGCGGTTGCGCGACAACCCGAAGATCAAGCCCGAGATGGCGCAGATGCTCGAAAAGGAGCTCGGCCTCGACAAGCCCTGGCCGATCCGCTATGTCGGCTGGCTGGGCGATCTGCTCCACGGCAACCTCGGCTCGTCGATGTACAACGGCGTGTCGGTCGCCGACCGCATCCTCGCCGTCTTGCCGAACACCCTCCTTCTCTCCCTCTCGGCGCTGACCCTCGCCCTCGTCTGCGCGGTGCCGCTCGGCATCTACGCGGCGGTGCGCCATCGTTCCTGGTTCGACCATGTGGCCACCGTCGGGGCGGTCGCGATGTACGCGATGCCGACCTTCTGGCTGGCGATGCTGCTGGTGATCCTCTTTTCGCTCCGCTTCAAGGAGTGGGGCTTGCCGTCCTTGCCGGTCGGCGGCATGACCGATCCGCGCGGCGACGGCGGCCTGGCCGATCGCTTCGTCCACCTGATCTTGCCCTGCGTTTCGCTGGCGCTGATCCAGATCGGCAGTTGGTCGGCCTACATTCGCTCGTCGATGCTCGAAACGTTGCAGCAGGATTATGTTCGGACGGCGCGGGCGAAAGGGCTCGGCCAGAAGACCGTTCTCTACGTCCACACCCTGCGCAACGCGTTCCTGCCGCTGGTGACGCTGGTCGGGCTGTCGCTGCCCGATCTCTTCGCCGGCGCCGTCATCATCGAAAGCATCTTTGCCTGGAACGGCATCGGCCGGCTGACGATCGAAGCGGTCAACCGGCGCGACTACACCCTGATCATGGGCACGACGCTGATGTTCGCCGTGCTCACCCTCGTCGCCAACCTGATCGCGGACGTCATGTACGCGATCCTCGACCCGCGCATTCGCCTGGAATAGCGAGGACGCCCGTGGCGCGCGCAACCAGCACCGACGTCATTCGCCCCGTCGAACCGGACGACCTCGCCGCCCCGGACGCCGCATCCGGCCGCCTCGCGCCGGGCGGATTACTGACCGCCGAACGCGGCGAATTGCGCGCCACCCCCGGCTTCTACCGGCGCTCCTGGCGGCGCTTTCGGCGCAACCAGGTGGCGATGGCGGCGCTCGTCATCTTTGGCCTGGTCGCACTCTTCGTCCTGGTCGCGCCGCTCATCTCGCGCTGGACCGGTTTCGGCCCGTACGACAACCATCTCGCGAACAAGCTGGCGCCGCCGCTGACCAAGGGCTACATGCTCGGCAGCGATGGCAACGGCCGCGACATCCTGACTCGCCTCGCCTACGGCGGCCGTGTCTCGCTGATGATCGCCTTTCTGGCGACCATCTCGACGCTGGTGCTCGGCGGGTCGATCGGGCTGATCTCCGGCTTTTTCGGCGGCTGGGTCGACACCGTATTGATGCGGCTGGTCGACGTCCTCCTCTCGATTCCGGGGCTGCCGCTGCTGATCCTGATCGCGACGCTCTACAACCCGGGCCCCGCCGGGCTGGCGCTGGTCCTGGCCGCCGTCGGCTGGCCCGGCATCGCCCGGATCATCCGGGGCGAAGTGCTGTCGCTGCGGGGGCGGGAATATATCGAGGCGGCGCGGGTGAGCGGCGCCGCGCCGGCCCGCATCGTCGTCCGCCACCTCCTGCCGAACGTGGCGCCGCTGATCGTCGTCTTCGCCTCGCTGGCGATTCCGGGCCTGATCCTGGCGGAAGCGAGCCTGAGTTTTCTCGGCATCGGCGTGCAGGTGCCGACGCCCTCCTGGGGCAACATGCTGGGCGAAGCGCAACGCTATTTCCGGACCAACACCAGCAACGTGATCATCCCCGGCGCCATCATCTACGTGACGTCGCTGACGCTCTACCTGATCGGCAGCGGCCTCCGCGACGCCTTCGACCCGCGCCTGGGGGACTGATGGACGAGTCGGGGAGTCGAGCCGAGGAGTCGAGAAGTCGGGAAGAGCCTGGGGGCGACATCGCGGTTCGACTCGCCGGCTCGCCGTCTTCGATCGAGGTTGCGGCTCCAGGCCGGGCATGCCATGGTTGTGTCGCACGCAATGACCTTGCGGCCTCCGAATGGCGAGCCATGAACCAGGAACCACATCCATGAGCACGATCACCATCGAAGTTTCTGATGATCTCCGCGCCGCCGCTGGCGAAGATCGCGCGACGTTCAAACGTCGCGCGCGGGAAGCGATCGTGCTCGACCTGGTACGCCGCCGGCAAATCTCGATGGGACGTGGCGCGCGCGAACTCGGCATCGATCGCCTCGCCTTCATGCGGTTGGCTGGAGCCAACGGCGTACCGGTGTTCGATCTCACTGAAGACGAATGGGAGGCGGAAGTCCGACGTATCAACGGTCGATGAGCATCGTCATCGCCGACGCAGGTCCCATCATCGCGCTCGCTCAAATCCAGCGCCTTGATCTGTTGCAAAGTCTTTATGGCTCGATCGCCATTCCTGGCGAAGTCGCCCGGGAAATCGCGCCGACAGTGCCAGACCCACCGGCATGGCTCGTTGTCCATCCGGTGGCAACCGACCTGCTGGCGCTCGTCGGCGAACCGCCGCTCGATGTGGGAGAACATGCCGCGCTTGCGCTCGCCCTTGTGATGCGTGCCCGATGGATCATTCTCGACGATCGACGAGCACGCAATCGGGCGGACGATCTCGGATTGCCGGTGATCGGGACGATTGGAGTGTTGCTTGCCGCCAAGCAAGACGGCGTGATCCCGGCCATTCGTCCCCTCCTCGATGATTTGCGCGAATCGCGCCTGTTCGTCAGCGAGCGACTCGTGGCCCTGGCGCTCGCGACTGCTGAGGAGACCGACGATCCGACATGACTGACTGATCGATCCCGCTCGACATCGCCCGAGCGGCCCGTCTTGTGCGATCCTCGCCCATACGCGCCGACCTCGTCGGCGTGCGCCAAACACGTACTGGGGGGTAAGACCAACGATGCTCGATGTCGCCGCCGTGCCAACCCGCGATCGCATTCCGCTCGAAGAGCGGTGGGATCTCGAAAGCGTCTTTCCCGACGCGGCCGCCTGGGAAGCGGCCTACCGCGCCGCCGAAGCGCGGCTGCCCGAACTCGATGCGATTCGCGGCCGACTCGGCGACTCGGCGGCGACGCTGCTGGCCGGGCTGCGGCTGGTCGATGCGATCGATCAGGCGGTCGAGCGGGTCGCCGTTTTCGCCCTCTTGCGGCAAAGCGAAGACGCCGGCAACGCCCGCGCCAACGAAATGGCCGACCGGGCGTCCGGGCTGGAAGCGCGGACCCGGGCGGCGGGCGCCTTCGTCGAGCCGGAAATCGCGGCCATTCCCGACGCCGCGCTGGACGCATGGCTCGCCGCCGAACCGGGCCTCGACCAATTTCGCGTCCTGATCGCGCGCATTCAGCGGCGCCGGCCGCACATCCGCTCGGCCGAAGTCGAAGCGGTGCTTGCCCGCGCGGGCGAAATGGCCGCCGTGCCGGAGCAGGTCCACACCGTGCTCGAAAATGGCGAATTGCCGCTCGGGACGATTCGGGACGAAGAAGGCGCCGAAGTCACGCTGGCACAAGGCAACGTCGATCGATATCTCCACAGTTCCGACCGACGGGTCCGCCGCGACGCCTGGGAGCAATCGGCGGACGGCTACCTCGCGTTCGCCAACACCTTCGCCGCGACGCTGGCCGGCGCGGTCAAGCGGGACAATTTCTACGCCCGCGAACGGCGCTACGCCACGGCGCTCGAAGCCGCGCTGGCGCCGGACGACATTCCGGTTTCCGTCTTCCACAATCTGATCGATGTCGTCTGGGCGAATTTTCCGCTCTGGCATCGTTATTTCCGCGCCCGCCGACGCTTGCTCGGGTTGCCCGCAGGCGACTTGCAGCCATGGGATCTGGAAGCGCCGCTCGCGACCTCGCCTGAGGTGGGCTGGAACGAGGGCGCCGATCTCGTCTTCGGCGCATTGGCGCCGCTCGGCGCCGACTATGTCGGCGCGGTACGGCACGGGATCGCTGACCGGTGGGTCGATCGGGCGGCGAACGCCGGCAAGGGCGGGGGCGCGTTCAGTTGGGGCGCCTACGACACCTTCCCCTTCATCTCGATGACCTGGCACGACGATCTCGGCAGCGTCAGCACCCTCATTCATGAACTCGGCCATTCGATGCACTCGTATCTGACGGCGCGACATCAGCCGTTCACCTATGCGCAATACGGGATGATCGCCGCCGAAACCGCGTCGAATTTCAACCAGGCCCTGCTCGGCGCGCATCTGCTGGCGGAACGCGCCGACCGCGACTGGACGCTGGCCGTGCTCGACGAACGAATGGCGAACTTTCAGCGTTATTTGTTCACCATGCCGATCCTGGCCCGCTTCGAACTTGCCTGCCATGAGCGAGTCATGGCCGGCGAAGCGCTGCCGTCCGACTGGATGAACGAAACGTTGCTCGATTTCTACCGGGAAGGGTACGGCGGCGAAGTCGTCATCGATCCCGAGCGAATCGGCATCACCTGGGCGCGCTTCCCGCATCTGTTCGCCAATTTTTATGTCTTCCGGTACGGCATCGGCATCGCCGCCGCGGCCGCGCTGGCGACGACGGTGCGGGAAACGGGCGAACCGGCGCGCGAACGCTATCTCGAGTTTCTCCGCGCCGGCGGTTCGAAGCATTCGATCGACGCCTTGCGCGACGCGGGCATCGACATGCGCTCACGCGAGCCGATCCAGCGCGCGTTCGATTTGCTCGCCACCTATGTCGACCGTCTGGAGGCGCTGGCGGACGATTGAGGCGGCAAGCCGCGCGGATGGGCAAGGCGGGCGCCGCTCGACGGAGCGCCCGCCAATTGCTCATCCGGCGCACAGCGCGAGGCCGCCGAGCCCCGCCACGGCGCCGGCTCCCGCGGCGGTCGAAGTGCGGCTTGCCGTCGCGCTGTCGTTGAGACCGGCCACCGCAAGGCGCGCGGTCGCCCCGATCAGGAGCGCGAGGCCCATCAACGCGGCGGCGCAGAAGAGATCGCTGAGGAGTGTGGCGTACTCGCCCATCGTCGAGCCGCCCCCGTCGTCCATCTGGTCGACCGTGGCTCCCGTGTTCGGATCGACCAGCCACCAGCCGATTCGCCCCCGCCCGCCGAGTTGCACGGGCCGCTGCGGGACGATCACGATCCGTCCGGCGTTCAGCGCCTCCTCGATCAACTGACGTGGACCGACCGCCAGTTGCGGCGGCGGCGCCTTCGCGTCGTCCGCCCCCAGGACCACGGTCGCGATTCCTTGCGCCTTCGCCTCCGCAAAAACGCGGCTCACGCCCGACGCCGCGTTGACCGGCAATTTCACCGGCGCCATCCCGCCAGCCTCGAACATCGCCTGCTCCACGGCATGCGCCAGCACCCCGCCAGCGACCAGCGGGTGGACCTCCGTCGTCGCCGCGCCCGGGGCGACCGCGATCGAGCGGTGAAAGAGATCGAGGCCGACGTTGGCCTCTTTCGTGTCCGCCTCGACCTTGGTGGGGCGCTGGACCAACGCCGCGACGTTCGGCGCGTCTCTGAAGATCCGGACGCCGGCCAGCGCAGGCGTCCGCAACGCGTGCGCGGCGCGGGCGTACTGGTAGGATTTCACCCCCGGTGGACGGTCGCTTGCCGTCGGTTGAGCCGGGATGGTCTGCACCGTGAGCGACGCCGGGATGTCGCCGGCGGTCACCGCGAACGACCAGAGCCCGGCGAGAGGCAGAAAACTGCTCTCGGGCTGGTCCGATTGCACCAGGTCGACCGGCGCGACTTGCGTCGGGTCGACCGGTCCGGCCGCCCTTGCCTCCGCGCCGACCCGGTCGAAGACGGTGCGGGTCGCCGTCGCCGTGCTGGTCGGGGTCGTCACGGTGACCTCCAGCCACTCGGCGAGCGTTTCGCCCTCCATCGCGCCGCCGTCGGGCGTGTCCAGCACCCCGCCGCCCGTGCTGAAGGTCACCGGCGTGCCGAAGATCGTCTCCTCGCCCACCAGCAACGAGGGCACGAAGTTGCGGAACCCTTCGATGAGGCCGCTGATCGCCACGCCGACCCGGCTCATCGCTTCCGGTTGCGGGTGCATCAGCGTCACGGGAACGCCGACGAGATCGCGGCTCGCCGCCTCGTATGCAAGCAAATCGACGCTGGCTGCCGCGCCGCCGCTCACCTGCTCCGCGATGAGCCGGAACTTCACCCGGTGGAGCCATGCATCCGGCAGCGCGTCGAGCACCTGCGGATTGGCGGCGAACACGTCGCCCGGTTTCGCGTTCGGCACGGAGGGGTCGAGGTCGACCCAGTCAGCGCCGTTTGCGTACTGGAGCCAGACGTGCTGGGTGCGTTCGAGGTCCGGCAGCGCCGGGGCCGGAACCGGCAGCGCGATTCCGGCTTGTTTCAACGCGTCGCTGACGGTCGCCACGCCGTCCCTGAGATGACCGTCGATCAGGGCAAGCACGCGCTTGGTGAAATCGGGGAACTGTTGGGCGATCGCGTCCTGCTCCGGGGTCAGCGCGGACGGGGTCGCGATGTCCTCGTCGGCAGGCGGCGCAAAGAGGCTCGTCGCCCGCATCTTGGCCGCTTCGGGCGGCAGCGTCCCGGCGGCGAGGAGCGCGGCCGCCCCGGCCTCCGTCAGTTCGCCGGCCACGAAACGGGTCTGCACCATCCCCGCTTCGAGCAACCCGGCCAGGAGGATCGCCTGGTCGGCGGCATTGCCGGCCAGCCCCCAGAGCGCGCCGTTCGCTCCCCGCAGCACCCCGGGATACGGGTCGTAGGCCACCCGGTCGCGCACGAACGCGAAGGCCTGCTCGGGGTCGTAGTCGAGACTGGATGCGAGATCGTCGACCGGCGAGGGGGTGGGTTGGTCGCTCGCCGCGGGCGGTCGATCGCTCGGCGCGGCCGCTTCCGGCGCCGGCGTGGCGTCCGGCAGCACGCCCGACAAGAGCGACGGCGGCGTCTGGCCCGCCGCTCCGGGGACGCGGGCGGCGAAGGCGACGGCTCCCCCACCGACGCCCAACGCGCGCAACAGGCGGCGCCGGGAGTGTGGTTGCCCCAAGGCGACAAGCCGCGCCAGCCGATCAAAGCATTCGTCGTTCATGGGTGGCTGCTCCGCCGCGACAGCTTCGGACATTCCGGGTCTGATGGTACGATGTCACGGTAGCGTCAGCGGCATAAACCGTCAAATGGGGCCAGCAGAGGGCGGCCGGGACACCGGGCAACTGGCACGGAGCCCGAGGCGCGGCCAGCGTGTCCGCCCGCAGTTGCACACGACTCGTCGCATTCCTGCATCGCGTCGGCCGGCGCGGCGCACGGCGGAGGCAGCGCATGATCGGTCCGACCGGCGGTCGTGGCTCCCGCGGCCATGGAGCGGACCAGTGCAACGGGAGGCGGGTGCTGGCGGCCTTGGCCGTTGCGGCCGTCATGTTGCTCATGCCCGTCGTCGCGCGGTTGCCCTGGTCCACGCCGTCGGTCGCGGCGGCGGAGAATTGCCTCGCCGACCGCGAACCCAACGACACGCCCGAGACGGCGATGCCGATCGCCGGCGACGCGTGCGTCGCCGGCCAACTCCAGGGCGGCGACCAGGACATCTTCACGTGGACCGTCAGCGAAGCCGACGCCAGGCAGGCGTGGACTCTGACGCTGCAAGGACTCCCCGCGCAGCAGACCAAGGTCCAGGTCTACCGGATCACCTCGCCAGCCGGCACGACGCCGGTCGCGGTCAGCGACGTCCTGGACGTCCTGACCGTGGAACCCGGCGACAAGGCGCCCGCGAGCACGACGCTCCTCTTCCGGCCGGGGGTCTATGTCCTCGGCGTGGTGGCAAGCGGCGGCGAGGGTCCCTACCGGTTGAGCCTTGCCGCCCACGCCTTGCCTTCGTCCGGCGACCGCGAGCCGAACGACGCGGCGGAGCAGGCATCCCCGGTCCAGGATGCGTTCGCGCTGTCTGGCGATCTTCAGGGATCGGAGGATTGGCACGCCTGGACGGTGTCTCAGGAAGCCGCCGCGCAGACATGGCGGCTGCTCGTGCGCGGTCCCGTCGGCGCCTCGCTGACCCTCGACGTGACGACGGTCGACGGGCAGTCCCTCCTGTCCGCGCCGCTGACGTTCGGCGGCGGCGCGGCGTTCGACGATCTGGTCTTCAAGCCGGGAACCTATCTCATCCACCTCTCGGAGGAGCAGACCGAACCGACGCCCTACACCCTGGAAGCGACGCCCGGCGGACCGCCGGCCGCTGGGCGGGAAGCGGAACCGAACGACACGGTGGCAACTGCCTCCCCAATTCAGCCCCGGCAGGCGCTCCGCGGGCGAATTTCCCGCGACGACGACCGCGACGTCTTCCGCTTCACGGTCGACCAGGCGCTCGCGGCGACGCAATTCGACGTCAAGCTTCTCTGGCGTTCGGGCGCCTCGCGCAAACTCTGCCTCCTCAACGGCGAGGGGAAGGAGATGGTCTGCCGGACCGACACGGCCGGGATCGCGCTGACCGACCTGCTGCTGCCCGCGGGGGAGTACGCGCTCTCCGTCGCCGGCGATCCCAACCCCAGCGACTTCTACCTGCTCCGCCTCGATCCGACGAGCGCCCCCGCAGCCGATTTCGATGCCGAGCCGAACGATTCCCAGGAGGCTGCGACCGCATTCGATCCCTCCAAGACAATGCGGGGACGGATCTCGCCAACCGACACCGACTATTTCCGCTTCGCCGTCACCGGAGAACCGCAATTGTGGCGGGTCGAAGCGGTCGGTCAGGCGCCGATCACTGTCAGCGCCATCGACGCCAGTGGCGACGTGATGCGAAGCGCCGCTTCCCCGGACAACGCCACCCGCGCCCAGATTTCCGACCTCTACCTCGTGCCCGGCAACCACTGGCTGCGCGTCGAGGGGGCGGCCGGCGACTACACCCTGCGTCTGATTCCGATCGGACCGCCCGCTCCGCACGGCGAACGCGAGCCGAACGAGTCCGCCGATCGCGCGCAGGCGCTGCGCATCGGCGAAACGCGCAACGGCCGACTGGCCGAGGCGAGCGACGCCGACGCCTACCGCTTCTTCCTGGCGGCGACGGAGCATGTGGCATTGCGCATCGCCCCGCCCGCCGACGGCGCGGTGAAATTCACCCTCGAATGGGGAACGCAGACGGTCGCGTCGGGCGTGACCGATCCGGGTCAACCGCTCGTCTACGACGCCCAGTTGCTCCCGGGCGATTACCGCCTCACGCTGACGACCGATCAGCCGAGCGAGGAGGCCTACCACCTCGCGCTCGAGCGCCGCGATCCGTTCACCCTGCCCGCCGATCTGGAGCCGAACGACACAGCGGCGCAGGCGCGGCCCTTGCCGCCGACCCTCGCCGCCGCCGGTTCGACCGTCCAGTTCGGCGACGATTGGTATGTCCTGCCGGTCGTGCCGCAGCCGACCGATATCGTCATCCACTATGAAGGGACCAACGACTTCGAGGTCTACGACGGCCAGGACCTCCTCCCGCTGACGCAGGACAGCGCCGCGATGACCGTCAGCGGCGCCGTTCCGGGCGGCAAGCGCCTCATGTTGCGCGTGTCGGGATCGGGCGACTACTCCTTCAGCGTCGCCTTCGCGGCGGGACCGACCGCCAAAGCCGCGCCGCCGCCGTTGCCGGTCACGCTGGCGCTCGATCCCGGCAAGCAACCGGTCGCCGCCTTTCTCGACCAGGTGCAACGGCTCGACGCGACGCTGACCCTGGCCAACACCGGGGCGACCCCGCGGCGCCTGGCGCTCGCCGGCGCCGCGAGCAACGCCGGCTGGCGCGTCGCGGACCTGCCCGCGAGCGTCACCGTGGCCGCGGGCGAGCGCGCGACGATTCCGGTGGCGATCGCGATCGATCCCGACGCGTGGGCCGACCACTCGGTCCGCGTCACCATCCGCGCCATGGACGACGCCGGCGCCCAGCAGACGGCGTCGGTCGACGTGACGCCGGAACGCGACGCGGCGCCGCTGAATCCATCGCCGAGTTGGCCAATGCCGGAGGCGCTGCGGGGCGGGATCGACGTCGCGTGGACAGCGCTCGGCGCGACCCCGCTCGCCGCTAGCGACGGGCAGGAGGCGGACGCCCAGGCGTTGGCGTTCGACGGATTGGCGTCCTCCGGCGGCGG
>JAICJJ010000433.1 GCA_025928535.1 Thermomicrobiales bacterium | reverse complement strand
CAGCGCTGGAGCAAGCAGGCGGACGCGACGATCACCTTCATCAAGGGGCCGCACCATCCGCAGGATGCGCAATTCTGGGACCAACTGAAGAAAGACTTCGAGTCGTCGCATCCCGGGATCACCCTCAACCCGACCTTTTTCAAATGGCAGACCATGGACGCCGAATTGACCGCGGGCTACGCGAGCCAGCCAGCCGACGTCGTCTACCTGGTCGATCTCGTCCTGGCGAAATTCGTCAATGCCGGGCAAGTGGCGGACATCACGACCTACACCAATGCCGCCGACTATGCCAAGGAAAAGGCCGGCATCGCGCCGTTCACGTGGGACGTGACCAATTTCAACGGCAAGAACTACGGCGTCGGCGTCCTCGGCGCGGCGTTCGGCATCTTCTACAACGTCGATTTGCTGACCAAAGCCGGTATCACGGAGTTTCCGAAGACCCGCGACGAATTGATCAAGGCCGCTCAGGCGACGACCAAGGACGGCGTCTGGGGCTTCCAGTTCCGCGATCGTTTCCCCGATTATGGCCATTGGGACTGGATGCCCTACGTGCACAACGACGGCGGCGACGTCATGACGGCCGATCTGACCGATCAGAATCTCGATCCGAAGGGAGCGGCCGCCACCCAGTTTCTGTCTGACATGAAAATCAAGTACAAGGTCTCGCCGGAAGCGGGCGCCTACGACTGGAACGGCGAAAAGGCGCTCTTCGAAGCGGGCCGCATCGCGATCCTGCACGACGAGTATCCGCAGGCGGTCGTCTGGGAAGTCGACAAGCCGCTGCCGTTCAAGATCGACGTGGCGCAAGCCCCGGCCACGGAAGCCGGCGGCAAGCAGACGACGATGGGGAACTTCGGCTACGCGACGATTTCCGAGAAAAGCCCGAACAAGGACGCGGCCTGGGAATTCGTCAAGTGGTGGTCGAGCGCCGACGTGATCAATCCCTACGCGGCCGAGATCGGCTTGCAGGGGGTGCGGGTCGATTCGACGCCGCCCTACAAGAGCAAACTGCTGCAAAAGGTTCAGTCCGATTTCGTGCCGAAGGTGCAAGGCGTCCAACTCGACGTCAATTACTATCAGATGCTGACCAACCTCTGGCCCGAAGTCGAAAAAGCGTATCGCGGCGAGCAATCGGGCGCGGACGCGATGAAAAACGCGGCCGCTGCCGTCACGGCGCTGATCAAGCCGTCGTAGGCGGTCCGGGCGTCAACGTCTTGCATGGGCCGCCGCGCCTGTCTCGATCGTCATCCTGAGTCGTCATGCCGCGGGGCGGCGCCATCACGGCATGAAAATCCGAGTTTTTCACAGCAGCGAAGTCGAAGGATCTCGTCGTCCGTCTTTACGAAGAACGAGATGCTTCGACAAGCTCAGCATGACGACGGGAACAGGCGCTGACGGCCTCGCCGCAAGACGTTGGCATGCGACCGTCGTGGGCGGCTACGGTCCGGGTGCGGACCTTCGCGCCCGGACTTGGGGGAGGAATCGTGGAGTCGTCGCTGCGGCTGTCCGCGGACGAACATCGCCGGCTGCGCCGTCAATACCGCTGGCGGCGGGCGTTGACGGCGTATGGCTTTCTCCTGCCGAACGCGGTTTTCTTCGTCGCGTTCCTGCTGATCCCGATCGTCTACCTCTTCTTCCTGACGTTCCACGAAGGGGGTATCATCACGCCCGCGCGGTTCGTCGGGCTGACCAACTGGCGATCGGTGCTGAGTGACGAGCTCGTCCGCACCTGCATCGCCAACACCGCCTACTACTGCATCCTCGCCATCCCGGCGGTGTTCGTCATCGGCATGATCCTGGCGCTTTCCCTGCAGAAGATTCCGCGCGGCAGCGGCTTTTTCCGCTCGCTCTTCTACCTGCCGACATTGACGCCCTACGTGACGGCGGCGTTGATCTGGCTGTTTGTCGTCCAGCGCGATTTCGGCGCGCTCAACCTCATCCTCGGCCTGTTCGGCGTGCCGCCGCAAAACTGGATCGGCAGCCCGACGCTGGTGATGCCGTCGATCGCGATGCTCGAAGTCTGGCGCGGGGTCGGCTTCTGGACACTGCTTTTCCTGGCGGCGCTGCTGGCGCTGCCGGGCGAACTCTACCAGGCGGCGACGATCGACGGCGCGAATGCCTGGCAGCGCTTCGTCCACATCACGCTGCCGTTGCTGCGGCCGACCTTTTTCTTCGCCGTCGTCATGGCGACGATCTGGAACGTGCAATTGTTCGACTCGGTCAGCATCCTGACCGACGGCGGTCCGGCCAATGCCAGCGCGACCGTCGTCTGGTACATCTACAAGGCGATGTTCCAGTTCAATGACAAGACCGGTTTCGCCGCCGCGCTCAGTTTTCTCCTCCTGATCTTCATCCTCGTCCTGACGTCGATCGAGTTGCGGCTGCTGCGGAAGCGGGCCTGAGCCGGACCTGAGCGGAGAAGCGCCGGTGGCGATCGAAACCGAATTCGCGGACCTCGAAGCGCTTGGGCCGGCCTTGCCGGCGGAGCGGCGCGCGGCGCAGACGCGCGCCGGGCGGCGGCCGTCGGTCTATCTCGCCGCGGTCTACGCCGTGCTGGTCATCGCCGCCGTGATCGCGATCGTGCCGTTTCTCTACGTGATCTCGACGTCGTTCAAATCGACGGTCTCCCTCTTTTCGTATCCGCCGGAGTGGATTCCGAAGCAGCCGACGCTCGAAAATTTCGGCAGTCTCGTCAACGACTATCCGTTCATTCGCTGGACGCTCAATTCGTTCGTCGTCGCTTCGGCCGTGACGATCATCAAGGTCGGGATCGACGCGATGGCCGGCTACGCCTTCGCCAAGATGCAATTTCCCGGCAAGGATGCGCTTTTCCTGATCGTCCTGATGACGTTGATGGTGCCGTTCGCGGCGACCTTGATTCCGCTCTTCCTGATCGTGCGCAACCTGAATCTGACCAACACCTATCTCGGCTTGATCTTGCCGCCGCTGGCGAGCCCGATCGGCATCTTCATGATGCGCCAATTCATCGAAACGTTGCCGGGCGATCTCGAACACGCGGCCCGCCTCGACGGCTGTTCGGAATTCCAGATCTTTCGGCGGATCATCTTGCCGCTCGTGCGGCCAGGGCTGGTCGTGCTCGGCGTCTTCACCTTCATGACGCAATGGACGAGTTATCTCTGGCCGTTGGTGATCGGCACCAAGCCGGAGATGTTCACGTTGACGGTCGGCGTCCAGAGCCTGCGGTCGCTCTTCACCGTCAACTGGGGCGTCCTTTCGGCCGGGGCGGTGTTGTCGATGCTGCCGCTGGTGATCGTCTTTCTCTTT
>JAICJJ010000457.1 GCA_025928535.1 Thermomicrobiales bacterium | reverse complement strand
TGACCCGCGCCGAACTGCAGGCCTGGCTGATTGCGCTCTGGGAGCGGGAGCGCCGTTCGGTCCTCCTCGTCACGCATGACGTCGACGAAGCGATCTTCCTCGCCGACCGGGTGATCGTGCTGACGCCGCGCCCCGGCCGCGTCGCCATGATCGAAACCATCGACTTGCCCCGGCCACGTCACCGCTCGGTGGTGACGACGCCGCCATTCGCGCGTCACAAGGCGGCGATCCTCGATGCGCTTGGATTGCTGGAGCCGGAAACACCATGACGCCAACGTCCACGAACCCAAGCCCGGCGTCGCGCTGGCTGGCTCCAGTCGCGATTCTGATCGGCGTCCTGCTCGTCTGGGAAGCGGCCGTGCGCATTACGCACACGCCGATCTGGCTGCTCCCGCCGCCGAGCGCGGTCGCGACGACGCTCGTGCGGGAGCGAGACCTCCTGCTGGCGAACGCCCGCGTCACGTTGGTCGAGGTCCTCGTCGGTTTCGCCTTGGCGCTCGTCTCTGGCGTGGCGCTCGCGATTGCGCTGGACGCTTCGCCCGCGCTGCATCGGGCGCTCTATCCGTTGGTGATCGGCAGCCAGACCATCCCGATTCCGGCAATCGCTCCCCTCTTGTTGATCTGGTTCGGCTACGGCCTCTTGCCGAAAGTGCTGGTGACCGCGCTGGTCGGGTTTTTCCCGATCGTCGTCAACATGGTCGATGGCCTCCGCTCGACCGATCGCGAAGCGGACCAACTCCTCCGGTCGCTCGGGGCGAATCGGTGGACGCGGTTTCGACTGCTCCGTTTTCCGTCCGCGCTTCCGTTGCTTTTTTCCGGGGCCAAGATCGCGGTCGCGATTTGCGTCATTGGCGCGGTGTTCGGCGAATTGGTCGGCGCCAAGGCGGGCCTCGGCTACCTCCTGACGCGCGCGATCGCCCAATTCCAGACGGAGCGCGTCATCGCGGCGATCGTCTTGCTGTCGCTGATCGCGACGCTCCTCTTCGGCGCGATCGCGCTGATCGAGCGGCTGGCGATGCCTTGGCGACGGTTTCAGACCGCGACGGCGGCGACGCCATGAGCGAACCGACGCGGACGTTGACCGACAATCTGGACGACGGCGCCGTCCGCATCCCGACCAATCCCGTCTGCGCCGCCTGCGGCGTCAGGCTGTCCGAGCGGTTCGGATGGTGCGGCAATTGCCGCGCGGCGTTGTGCCTCGATTGCGGCCGGGCGCATTTCTGCACCTCTGGCTGCGCCGCCGCCGGTTGTCGCGCCGGCCTCTGCGTCCGCCTCGTCGAAGACGGCCGCATCGTCGCGACCTGGGGCTTGCCGCCCGATCGGTGATTCGGCGCTATCCGCGGCCCTTGACAGCGACGTGCAGCGCGACCGTGCCGCCGCCGAGTTTTTTCCATGTCGCCTGCTCGAAGCCGGCCGCGCGCATCAATTCCGCCAGCGTCGCCGCGTCCGGGAAGGCATCGACCGATTGCGGCAGGTAGCGATACGCGTCGCGGTCGCCGCTGAGCAACCCACCCACGAGCGGCACGACGTGGGCGAAATACCAGCCGAAGAGACCGCCGACGACCGGCTGTCGCAAGGGCGTCAACTCGAGACAGACGAGCCGCCCCCCTGGCCGAATCACGCGCCCCATTTCCGCCAGCGCCGCCCGATAGTCGGGCATGTTGCGCAGCCCGAAGGCGACCGTG
Source organism: Thermomicrobiales bacterium (assembly GCA_025928535.1). Lineage (GTDB taxonomy): Bacteria > Chloroflexota > Chloroflexia > Thermomicrobiales > UBA6265 > JAICJJ01. The sequence continues at coordinate 1,362 of JAICJJ010000457.1, read as the reverse complement.
CAGGCGTCGAACGCGCTATCCGGGAAAGGCAACCGGAGCGCGTCGGCGAGCACCCATGCTGGCGTCGGATGCCGCGATGCTTCATCGCCGGCGTCCGCGGCAGTCGATTTGCCTGCGGCAGCCGCCAGCATCTCCGGCGAAAAATCGACGCCGACCACCTCGCCGGACCCGCCGCGCGCCAGCGCCAGCGCCAGGTCGCCGGTGCCGGTCGCCACGTCGAGCACGCGGGCAGTTCCCAGGGCATGACCGCCGATCGCCGCCCGCACCGACCGCCGCCGCCAGGCGACATCGCGCCCGCCGGTCATGAGCCGGTTCATCAGGTCGTAGCGGCGGGTGATCCGCCCGAACATGCGCCGGACTTCGTCGCCGCTGCGTATCGCGCCGGGCTGCGATTCGTGGGTCACGCCAGCAAACCGATCGCGAACGGAATCGCGAACAGGACCGCCAACCGGGCGGTTTCGCCGAGCAGCGGGTTGAGCGCCCCGCCGCTTGCGCTCCGGAGCCGGCGAACGAGCGACCACGCGACCGGCGCGGTGATCCAGGCGAGGAGCGTCCAGACCGGCATGATCCCGAGCAACCAGCCGGCGAGCGGCGTCAGATAGGCCAGCGCCAGCAGCGCGACGTATTCGCGTCGCGCGCCCTGCTGACCCCAGCGCACGGCCAGCGTCCGCTTGCCGGCTGCCCGATCGGTGTCGATGTCCCGCAGGTTGTTGACGACCAGCACGCCGCTGACGATCGCGCCAAGCGGAACCGACGCCACCAGCGCCAGCGGCGTCAGGGCGCGCGTCTGGACATAGGCCGTACCGGCGACCGCGGCGAACCCGAAAAAGAGAAAGACGAACGCTTCGCCCAGCCCGAGATAGCCGAGCGGCGCCGGGCCGCCGGTGTAGGCGACGGCCGATATGACCGCCAGTAACCCGAGCAGGAAGATCGGCCAGCCGCCTTGCGCGACGAGATAAAGGCCAATTCCGATCGCCAGTGCGATCGTCAACGCCGTCGCCGCCATCATCTGGCGCGGCGAAACCAGCCCGGCGTTGGTCACCCGCACCGGGCCGATGCGCTGGCTCGAATCGGCGCCGCGCTGATGATCGTAGACGTCGTTCGCCAGATTGGCGGCGATCTGCAGAAGCAGCGCGACGGCCAGCGCCGCCAACGCCGTCAGCGGCACGAACTTGCCTTCGCGCGCCGCCACCGCGCAGCCGACGATGACCGGCGCGACCGCGGCCGGCAACGTCTTCGGGCGTATCGCAAGGAGCCAGACCCCCGCCGGCGAAAGCGGCTGATCGAGCGTGATGCGTTCCATGGGAGGAATGCTAGCCGATACCGAGTCGGCAAGACGGCAAGACGGCAAGTCAGGAAGTC
>JAICJJ010000097.1 GCA_025928535.1 Thermomicrobiales bacterium | reverse complement strand
CCCGTAGCATCGCGCAGCCGGACCCGCCGGACAACTCAGCCATGTTCGGGCACTGAGCGAAGTCGAAGCATCTCGTGCTCCGACATCACGAACGACGAGATTCCTCGACAAGTTCGGAATGACGATGGGGGCGTCCCGACTCCCCGACTCCCTGTGACCCGACCCCCTTCACCTGCTACCCTCTCCCGCATGGCAGTGCGCGAGCGACGCCGGACGGCGTCTTGGCGGTGGGCGGCGGCGGGAGCGCCGCAGACAGCGACGCGACGCGGGGCGGAAGCGGCTCCCGCCGATCGCTGGTTGTTTCCCTTGCTTGTCTTCGTCGTCCATTGGCTGCTGACGCAAGTTCCCGCCAGCCTCGCCTTCCTGCTCGGCACGCCGAACGCGCCGTCGCCGCCGTATGGTCGGATGCCCGTGCCGCTGGCCGGCATCGCCCATGTCATCGTCGAGCCAATGCGGCAATGGGACGGCCTCTGGTACCGAATGATCGCGCTCGACGGCTACGCCGGCCCGACCGAAAGCGCCCGCGCCGCCTTCTGGCCGCTCTATCCCTGGCTCATGGCGGCGGGCCACCGCCTGACCGGGCTGGCGCCAGAGACCGTCGGCTATCTGATCAGCAACATCGCCTTCGCCGTCGCCCTGCTCCTGCTCTACCGCCTTGTCGCGCTCGACTTCGGCGCGGCGATCGCGCGCGGCACGCTCTGGGCGCTTGCGCTCTTCCCGACCTCCCTCTTCTTCACCGCTGTCTACACCGAATCGCTTTTCCTGCTGCTCGCCGTCGCCGCCTTGCTCGGGGCCCGGACCGACCACTGGCTGCTGGCCGGCGTCGCCGGCGCCCTGGCGGCGCTGACCCGTTCCTACGGCGTCTTTCTCGTCGTGCCGTTCGCGCTGCTGCTCTGGCAGCGACATCGCTTCGATCTGCGGCGCTGGTTTCCGGCGGCCATTCCCGCCGCGTTCCCTGTGCTCGGCCCCGCCATCTTCGCCTGGTTTCTGCAGCAGACCCAGGGCAACTGGCGGGCCTTCATCGACGTCCAGGACCAGTGGAACCGCTACCAGGCGATGCCGTGGCAGACGCTGCATTGCGCCATCTGGAGTTGCTTCGATCTCGGCGGCGAGCCGGACGGCGCGACCTGGGGCTGGGTCGGGGCGTTTCTGCACAACCCGGCCGTGGCGACGACCAACGCCTGGCGGATCGACGTCGCCAACAGCGACACGCTGGAACTGGTCGTGACCGTCCTCTTCCTGGCGCTGGCCGTCCTCGGCTTGCGGCTGCTGCCGGCCTGGCAAAGCGGCTACGTGCTGCCGGGGTTGCTGATCCCCCTCTTTTCGCCGTCGTCGGTGCATGCGCTGATGAGCATGCCGCGCTTCGTTTTGCCGCTCTTCCCGCTCTTCACCGTGTTGGCGATCCTGCTCCGCTCGCCGAAACTGGCGATCCCGGTCGCCGTCATCTCGTCGCTTCTGCTCGCGCTGCTCAGCGTCCAATTCGCGCTCTGGTATTGGGTGAGTTAGACGAGTCGGGGAGTCGGGGAGTCGGGGAGTGCGAGTCGAGGAGGCGAGGGGTCGCGGCGCGCCCACCCCCCCGTCATGCTGAGCCGCAGCGAAGCATCTCGTGTTCAGTATCGAGGAATGACGAGGTCCTGAGCGAAGCGAAGGATGACGACCCCCATCCCCGGCGCTTCGCCGACGCTCTTCTCGACTCCTCGACTCCATCACGCATCGATGTACGTTCAGCGCCTATACTGCGGCGCTGACTCGGTTGGAATCTTGCGCGTCAGATCGGCGGGGGCGGAGAACAGTTCGGTGGCGGGACGTGACCCTGGGCCAAGCGATGGCGCGCGGCGGGAAGGCCAGCCGCGCCACGTCGGCCTGCTGCTGGCGCGCGGCGCCCGGCAAACCCCCGATGCGCCGGCGATTCTCGCCCCGGGTCGGGCGCCGCTCACCAGGCGGCTTCTTGCCGAGCAGGCGGAATCGACCCGGCCAGCGTTGCGCGCGATGGGGATCGGGCGCGGCGATCGCCTGGCGATCGCGGCGCCGGACGGCCCGGAACTGGCGGTCGCGATCTTGACGATCGCCGCGGCGACGACGGCCGCGCCCCTCAATCCGGAGATGGCCGAACCGGAGTTCGAGCATCTGCTGCGCGCGTTGCGGGCGACGGCGCTGGTGGCGCCGGTCGGGAGCGATGGGCCGGCTTGCGCGGCCACGCGCCGGCTCGGTCTGCCGCTCATCGATCTGACGCCAGAGCCGGCAGGACCAGCCGGGCGGTTCGCGCTCTCAGTCACCCGGCGAGCGGTCGCGCCATGCCCTGACGTCGAGCCGACGGCGGGCGACATCGCGCTCCTGCTGCAAACCTCCGGCACGACCGGGTTGCCGAAAATCGTACCGCTGACGCACGCCAATCTCTGCGGCGCGGCCGCGGCGAACGGGCCGGCGCTCGGCCTGACGCCCGACGATCGCTGCGTCAGCCTGATCCCGATGCACCACATCTACCAGATCGGCAATCTTCTCACGGCGTTGACGGCCGGGGGCAGCGTCGTCTGTCTGCCGGGATTCGATCCCGCCCAACTCGTCGCCGCGCTCGACGCCTTTCAGCCGACCTGGATCACCGGCGCCCCGGCGATGCATCTGGCCGTGCTCGACCACGCGGCGTCGGCGGCCGACCTCGCCGGCCGGGCGCCCATTCGCTTCCTGCGCTCGGGCGGGGCGTCGTTGCCTCCGGCGGCGCTGGAGCGGATCGAGCGCTCGTTCGCCGCCCCGGTGCTCGAAGGCTACGGCTTGACCGAAACGTCGCCGACGATGACGAGCAATCCGCTGCCGCCGCGCGTCCGCAAGGCGGGTTCGGTCGGCGTGCCGGTCGGCTGCGAAATTCGCATCGTCGACGAAGCGGACGAACCATTGCCGGCCGGGCTCGTCGGCGAGGTGATCGTGCGCGGCCCCAACGTGATGGCCGGCTACCTGGACGATCCGGACGGAAATGCTGCAGCGTTCACCGGTGACGGCTGGCTGCGGACCGGCGATCTCGGCTCGATCGACCAGGACGGCTACCTTTTCCTCACCGGCCGGCTGAAGGAAATGATCAATCGCGGCGGCCAGAAGGTGTCGCCGCTCGAAGTGGAAGCGACGCTGCGGGAGCATCCGGCCGTGGCCGCGGCGACGGTGTTCGCCATGCCCGACGAGCGTCTGGGCGAAGAAGTCGCTGCCGCGATTGTCGCTCGCGACGGGATGACGATCGAACCGGGCGATCTGCGCGCTTTCGTGACGCGGCGGCTGGCGTGGCACAAGGCGCCGCGCCGCATCGTCGTGGTCGATCGATTGCCGACCACGGGGACCGGCAAGCCGCGACGGGTCGGCCTGGCGCATGCGCTTGGCCTGACCGATCGACCCGACGACGGCAGGGCGCCGCGCCGCTTCGCCGCGCCGCGGACGGCGGCTGAGCGCGCCGTCGCCGACATCTGGACGGAGGTCCTTGGGCAGCCGCGCATCGGCCGCTTCGATCGCCTGCTCGATCTCGGTGGCGATTCCCTCGCCGCCGGCCGCATCGCGGCCGGCGCGTGCGAGACGTTCGGGGTGGAACTGTCGCTGGCCGAGGTGCTCGACCATCTCGACGTCGCCGCCATCGCCGCGATCGTCGAGAACCAGTTGCAGACCGTGCTGGCCGGCGCCGCGCCCGGCGAGCCCGCGGACGCATGAACGCGACGCCGACGCGCATGCAAGGAGCCGCCGGGTGACCGATGCCGACGCCGTGCCGCCGCCGCATCTTTCGACGGAACAATTCGCGCGCGCGCTGGCTCGGGCGCGGGCCGCTCGCGCGTTGGTCGATGCGCCGACCGGCGACAATTGGACCGACGGCGCCGCCCCGCTGACGCCCGCCCAGGAGCGTATCTGGCGGCGCGAACAGGCGGGCGGCGGACCCGCCCATGCGCTGCCATGCGTCGTCCGGCTGCGGGGGCGGCTCGATGTCGCGGCGCTGGAACGCAGCGTCGGCGCGATCGTCGCGCGGCACGAATCGCTGCGGACGGCGTTTGTCGAACGGGATGGCCGTCCCGTGCGGGAATTGCGCGATCCCGCGCCGTGGGCGCTCCCCGTTGCGACGATCAAGGCGCAGGTCGATCCGACCGCGACCGATGATTGGGCGCTCTACCTGCGCTTTCGGGTCCTCGAAGAAGCCCGGGAACCGTTCGATCTGGCGCGGGGGCCGCTGCTCCGGGGGCGGCTGTTGCGCATCGACCCGAACGACCATCTGCTCGTGCTGACGATGCATGTGCTTGCCGCCGACGAGCGCTCGTTCCAGATCGTGCTGGACGAGTTGACGCGCCTCTATCCGGCCCTGGTCGAGGGACGCGCGCCGGACCTGGACGCGGCGCCGCAATTCGGCGGGTTTGTCGCCCGGCAGCGGCGATGGCTGGCCAGCGACGACGGCGCGCGCCAACTGGCGTGGTGGACCGAGCGGTTGGCCGGCGTGGAGCCACTCTGGCTGCCGCTCGATCGCGCGCGGCCGGCGATCCCCTCGGCGGCCACGGCTCGCGTCGAATGCGGCGTGCCGGCCGCGACCGTCGAACGGCTGGACCGACTCGCGCGCGACGAGCGGGCAACCCGGTTCATGACGTTGCTGGCGGGGTGGTTGGCGTTGCTGGCCCATGAAACCGGGCAGCGCGACATCGCGGTCGGGTCGTCCGTTTCCGGCCGGGGCCGGCCTGGCGACCACGGCGTCGTCGGGCCGTGCGCCAACTCGCTCGTTTTCCGGGTCGATCTGGACGGCGACCCGACGTTTCGGACCATCCTGCGCCGCGTCCGGCAGGTCGCCCTCGACGCCTACGACCATCGCTTGGCGCCGATCGACCGGGCGCTGGCGGCTCCAGGCGCTCCGATCGTCTCGGCGGGGTTCGCCATGCCGGGGCCGCCCGATCCGTCACGGAGCGCCGGGAACGTCATCATCGAGCGGCTGGCGGTCGCGGCGGATCGGGCGCCGTTCGACCTCAACGCCATCGTCGAGGAGCGGCCTGGCGGATTCTCGCTGGCGATCGTCTCTGCCGTCGATCGCTTCGATCGGGCGACCATCGCGGCGATGCTCGACCGTTTCGCGCGCTTGCTCGAGATGGCGGCGGACGACCCCGATCGGCGGCTTTCCGGTCTTGCCGCGTTGACCGGCGCTCCCGGTGGCAGTGCGATCGATCGAGACGAGCGGCCGACGTCCCGGCCGGCGCTCCCGGCGACCCTCGGGACGGCGCCGCGGACGCCGACCGAGGCGGCGGTGGCGAGCGTCTGGCGGGCGGCGCTCGGCGTCGATCGGGTCGGGCGCGACGATGATTTTTTCGACCTCGGCGGGCATTCGTTGCTGGTCGCCGAGGCCGTCGCCCGCCTGCGCGCCGATCTGCAATTGCCGATTCAAGCCCGGATGTTGTTCGAGTCACCGACCGTCGCCGGCTTCGCCCGCCGCATTGACGATCTGCGCCACGGGGGCGTCTCCGCCGGAACGCCGGCGTTGGTCGCGCTCCAGCCCGCGGGGGAGCGGCGGTCGGTCTTTCTCGTGCCGGGGGGCGCGGGCGGCGGCGCGGCGTTGTTCCGCTTCGCCAAGCTCGCCCGGCAAGTCGGCCTGGATCGGCCTTGTTTCGGCTTCTTCGCGGCCCCGGTCGATGCGGACGTCGATCCGGAACGCTGGCTCGAAGCGACGGCGGCCGATTACGTGCGCGAATTGCGCGCCCGGCAGCCGGTCGGACCCTTTCTGCTGTTCGGCGGGTGCGTCGGCGGGATGCTGGCGCTGGCGATGGGCCGTCGCCTCCATGCCGAGGGCGAGGCGGCCCCGCATCTGATCTTGCTCGACACGCGCCACCCGGCGGCGAAGCCGAGCGGCCAGCGTTCCCGTCGCGGCCGGTCGGGCGGTTCGTCGCCGGCAGGGAATCGGCTGGAGGCGCCCGCCGCCGACGATGGCGACGAGGCAGCGGCGAGCGGCCTCGATCAGGGATTGCGCGCCCCGCGCGCCCGGCTCTTGAGCCGCATCGCGCCGGTCGCCTATCCGGGCCGCGTCACCCTGCTGGCGAACTCGACGTGGCTGCGCGCCGACCCGACGCTCGGCTGGGACGGCGTGGCGGCGGCAGCGCTGGCCGTGCGGGCGCTGCCGGGCCAGCACGGCACGTATCTGCGCGACCACACCGCCGCGCTGGCCGACATCGTCCGGTCGTTGCTCGAAGAGATCGAGGCTGACGCCGAGCGCGCAGCGCGGTGACGGGTGCGCGTCAGCGTTTTGCGCGCCTGACATTCGTAGGGGCGCTGCTTGCTGCGCCCGGTGGTCCGGAGGACCACTCCAGTCCATCCAACAACGGTTATCGGCCTGCGGCCGATGGGCGCAGCAAGCAGCGCCCCTACAACTGGCGGGAACGGCGCCCCAGGATGACGACCTCGTGCCGACTCGCCGCCCCGGCTACGCTCTCCTCGACTTCTCGACTTCTCGACTTCTCGACTCAGCCCACGAACACGCCAAGCGGCATGGCGGCGGTGACGATCCAGTTCGGGGCGTCGACGACTTCGCTGATCTTCAGATCGCAGGCGACCGAGCAGAGGGCGAACGCTTCGTGGTCGGTCAGACCATGCTCCCGCTTCAGCCAGTCGATCATGTAGCGGATGGCCTGCTGGGTGTTTTGCCAGAGGTCGGGGCCGTGGGCGGTCGTGCAGTACCAGCCGGCGGAGTTCCAGGCGTCGGTCATGCGGCCGCTCATCTGGAAGCGCAGTTCCGGCAGGTTTTCGCCTTTCCGCAGATCGAAGCGGAGCGTCACCAGTGATTCCATTTCGATTCCGGTGCCGCAGACTTCGCCATCGCCCTGATTGCCATGGACGTCGCCGCAGGAAAAGAGGGCGCCCGGCGCTTCGATCGGCAGCCAGAGCGTCGATCCGGCAACCAGCTGGCGGATGTCGATGTTGCCGCCGACCCGGCGCGGCGGCACGGTGTTGTGCTCGCCCGGTTCGCCCGGCGCGACGCCCATCACGCCGCAAAACGGCTGCAGCGGCACGACGATCCCCGGCTTGAATTCGGCTTTCGTTCCCTCGCTCAGATCCCAGGTCATGAGGAACGGTTCCTGAAACGCCGGGTCATCGGTCAACAGGTTGAAGCCGGGCAGGACGAAGGTGTAGCCCCATGCTTTCGGCTTGACGTCGAGAATCTCGACCACCAGCGTGTCGCCCGGTTCGGCCCCGCGAATGGCCACCGGGCCACTGATCTGATGGATCAGGGCGAATTCGAGCGTCTTGAGCGCTTCGCTCGTCGATTCGCGGGTGATCTGGCCGCGGGTGATCTCCGGCGTTTCAAATATGACCGTGTCGCCGGGGTCGATCGTCAGCGCGGGCGGCAAATCGCGGTTCCAGCGGCAGTGGATCGCGTTCTTGTCGAGACGATACGTCTGCGGCATCGCGCACTTCCCTCCCAACGCCACGCGGCGTCGCGTCGAATGTCCGAACGCGGCGGAGTATCGCAGAGAAGCGAAACGCGGGCGGAGCGGCCCGATGCCGCCGCGCCTCAGCCGCGCTGTTGGACGAAGACCGACCCCGCGGCGTCCCAGAGATCGACCTCCTTGCCCATCCGCCGGGCGGCGCGCGTGATGGACGATTTGACGCCGCGCGCCGTTTCATTGCCTTCGAGGTCGATCTTGGTGACCGATCCCGGCTTGAGATTGGCCAGCATCTCTTCGACCTGCCGGGTCATCTTGCTCGCCGTTGGGCGCGGCTTGGGCGGGGCTTCATCCGGTCGGATCGTCGTCACTTTCATTCCGATCTCCTCTAGGCTTGACGGCCATCGTCGGTTCGTCATGGTAGCAGGATTCGAGCGATCGTGGAGAGTGCGGCTCAACGTTTTTGCGGCGTGGCCGCGCCTTCGTCATGCTGAGCTTGTCAAAGCATCTCGCCACGAGTCGGCGAGTCGGCAAGTCGGAGAGAACGACGAGATCCTTCGACTTCGCTCGGGATGACGATGAGACGACGCACGGCGTCTCACGCAAGACGCTGACGCGCATCCATCGCGGGCGTTGCCGTCGCCCCGATCAGGCGCCGGTCGCCGCGCCCGATTCGGTAGCGATCGGCCGGCAATGCGCCCGGGCCGCGGCGAGATTGTCCCGCGCCAGCAATTCGGCGATCAATGCGTTCGTCGCTGCGGTCAATTCGCATTCCCACAACATGCGGACCTCCCACCCGAGCGTTTCCAGGGCGGCGATGTTCACCCGGTCGCGCGCGACGTTGCGGGCGATCTTGCGCTCCCAATACTCCCGGTTCGTCGCCGGCATCCGGCTCCGTTTGCAGCCATGCCAATGCCAGAAACAGCCGTTGACGAAGAGCGCGACGCCGAATCGGGGGAGCACCAGATCGGGCTT
>JAICJJ010000363.1 GCA_025928535.1 Thermomicrobiales bacterium | reverse complement strand
TTGGGACGCCCGCATCCCCCCGGTATGCTGAGCTTGTCGAAGCGTCTCGTTCTTCGAAAAGACGGACGCCGAGATCCTTCGCTGCGGCTCAGGATGACCATGGGGCGCCGCGCACGAAACGTTGACGCGCACGCTGCCCTTGCGATGGTATTGCCGGGTGTGGGCGTATTGTGTTGACGTTGCACGCAAAGTTGATCGCTGATGTATTCCTAATGGTGGAGGAGGATGACCGTGGCCCGAACGCACAAGCGCATGGAGCCGCGCGATCAGGTGATCGTCGTGCAGGCGACCCGGAGCCAGCGCGCGACAATCGACCAGGCGGGGCTTCTGGTCGGCAAGCGTCGCTCCGATTTTATTCTCGGGGCCCTGGTGCGGGCGGCCAAGGAGTTGCTGCCCGATCGCGTGTCGCTGCACCTCGATCCCGAGTCGATCGATCGATTCGTCGCGTTGCTCGATGAACCGCCGCCGCCAACCGATGCCCTGCGCAATCTCCTGACGCGCTCGGCTCCGTGGGAGTGAGTGAACCCCATCGCTGCTGCTGCCGGCAGCTAGCCTTGGCGATGCAATCGTGGGCTGCGTTTCCCTTCTCGACGAGGGCGCCAGGTTGATCGCCAGCGGGGGGCGATTCAGTCGCGGGCGTTGAGATCGGGATGGGGCGCGGCCCAGGCCTGGCTCTGGACGACGGGGAGTTGGAGCGCCCGTTCCCGGTCCAGATCGAGATTGCCGATGTGCAGCGAAATCGGCGATTGCACCCACTTGTAGATCGAGCCGAGAAAGCGGCGCGTGAAATTGGCGACGTCCGCTTCGATCCGGGCGGGCGGAAATTCCGGGAACATCGGAATCAGCGCCGCCGCGACATCTTCCGGCAGCATCTTTTCGCCGGCGAAGAGATAGAAGCAGGCGTCGAGGATCGGGAACGGCATCAGTTCTTCTTCGCCGATCTGATTGGGAGCCAGTTCCGGCCCGGCCGGACGCGCCAGCACTTGCCGGATGCCGTCATGGCCGGTCTGCTCCAGCAGGTAGTCGAGCAGCGCCATCACGACCGTTTTCGGCACGTTCGCCAGCACGCCGAGCGCGCCCATCAGATCGCCGCCGATGGTGGTGTAGCCGACCGCCTTTTCGCTCATGTTGCCCGTCTGGAGAAATAGCCCGGCCGATGAGTTCGACCAGTTCCACATCCGCTCGCCACGGATGCGGGCCTGGATGTTTTGCTTCGTCAATTCGGTCACCGGCTGCTCCGGGCCGAGCATCGCCTCGGTCGCCACCAGTTCGCGCTCGTACGCCTCGTCGATCGGGACGATGGCCAGCGGCACTCCGAGATCGGCGCAAATCTGTTTGGCCGCCGCAAGCGTGGCGTCCGAGGTGTGGCGCGACGGCATCGTGAAAGCGCGCAGCAACGAGCCGGGATCGTCCGGACAGACCCGACTGGCGTAGCGATGGGCGACGAGCAGGGTCAGCAGCGAATCGCGCCCGCCCGAGAGCGCGACGCCGATCACCTTGAATTGCGGATTCTTTTCGAAGTAGTCGCCGACCCCGAGCGCGAGCGCGTCGAGGATATCCTCGAAGAAGGCGACGCGGGGCGATGGCGGGACGACATCGGGCGGCAGGAAAAACGAGCGGTTGGCCGGCGTCGGATAGACGAGCCGCCGCCGCGTTTCGGCGGTCGTCAGGACGTCGGGCGGAACCTCGATCGTCGCGACCGGCGGTTGCTCGGCGGCGAACGCTTCCTGATCGGCGCGCCAGGTGCTGTTTTCGATCCGGAGGCGGGCCGTGCGATCGAGATCGATCGTAGCCGAGGCGAAGCCTTCGCGAAAGCGGGGCGCGTCGAGCATCTGGCGGCCATTCTGGTTGACGAGGCCGCCGCCGTCGAAGATCAGCCCGTCGTTGGCGCCGACGAGGTTGGCGTAGGCGATGGCGCAGCCGTGGTCGGCGGCGCGGGTGGCGATCAATTCGCGCCGGGTCTGGACGATGCCGAGCCGGAAGGGCGACGCGGAGATGTTGCAGACGAGTTCCGCGCCGGAATAGGCGCGGCGTCGGATCGGCCCGTCGGCGCTCCAGAGGTCTTCGCACACTTCGAGGGCGACCGTGCCGAAATCGCAGCGCAGCAGCAAATCGCCGAACGGCACGCCCCGCACGTCCGCCATCTGATAGGGGGCGCCGCGGGAAAAGGTGCGCCCTTCATAGAAGATGTTGTAGGTCGGCAGTTTCTCTTTCGGCACGAGCGCCAGGATGCGCCCGCCGGCGACCGCGGCGGCGCAGTTGTAGCGCAGCGCCTGATGGGCGACCGAAACGCCGACGACGAAAAGCGTCGGCCAGGCGGCGGCAGCGGCGGCGAATCGCTCCAGTTCCGGCCATTGCCGCTCGACGAAGCCGCGCCACTGGATCAGATCCTCGACCGGATAGCCGCCGATCAATTGCTCCGGAAAGAGGCCGACCGTGACGTCGTCGGCGGCCATTTCGCCGGCAAGACGGATCGCCCGATCGACATTGGCCGCGAACGCGCCGACGGTCGTATCGACGCTCGCCAGCCCGATGCGCATCAACCGCATGGTTCCCCGTTTCCACTGAAGACCCGCCGTCGGGTGCGCGGCGAAAGTGTAGGCGATGCCAGTGCGGCGGGCGCGCATCGGTCTGGCGATGCTCGACCGGGTGCGCGTCATGGTTTTGCGGGCGTGCGCCGGTAGGGGCACAGCGCGTCGTGCCCGATCGGCCGCCGGCCGATAGCCGTGGTTGGCTGGCCGGATTGTGGTCCGCAGGACCACCGGGCACGGCATGCCGTGCCCCTACCGAAACGCGCCGCAAAATGTTGACGCGCACCCCGCTCGACGACCGCACTTGCGTCGACGGTTTGCAGGCCGTAGGGTAGCGCGCGTTGGCGATCAGGCGAAACGAACCGAGCAGGAGCGTGAACGCGATGGCGCAGGCGATGACGCGCACCCGGCACCCGTTGGAGCCGCTTTCGGTTGGCGAATTGGCGGAGGCGGTCGCGATCTTGCGCGCCGCGGCGCCGGCGCCGTGGGACGACCGGCGATTCCGATTCGTCGAGGTCGCCCTGCGTGAGCCGCCGAAAGGCGCGATCCTCGCCAGCGAGGCGTCGGGCGAGGCGTCGGGCGAGGCGGACGGGCCGCCGCGCGAAGCGCGGGCGGTCTTGATCGACCGCGCGGAGCGAACGTCGATCGAGGCGATCGTTTCCCTGGACGACGGCGCGCTCACGTCCTGGGAGACCCTGGCGATCGGACAGGCGCCGTTTACGCTCGAGGAAATCCTTGACTGCGAGCGGGCGGTGCGCGAGCATCCTGACTTCCGGGCGGCGATGGCCCGGCGCGGGATCACCGACCTGGATCTTGTCTGGGTCGATCCCTGGCCGTTCGGCGTCTATGACGACGAGGCCGATCTCGCCGAGCGCCGCCTGACCCGCGGTCTCGTCTGGGTCCGCGCCGATGCCGGCGACGACAACGGCTATGCGCACCCGGTCGAAAACGTCATCGTCATCTTCGACCTGCATCAGATGGACGTGGTCCGGGTCGAAGACCACGGCGTCGTGCCGATTCCCGCCAAACGCGGCGACTACGGGCCGAACGACGTCGGCCCGCTGCGCGCCGATCTCAAGCCGCTCGCGATCACCCAGCCGGAGGGACCGAGTTTCACCGTCGACGGCGCGCTCGTCCGCTGGCAAAATTGGCGGTTTCGGGTCGGGTTCACGCCGCGGGAAGGTTTGGTTCTGCACACGGTCGGCTGGGAAGAAGATGGCCGGGTGCGGTCCATCCTGCACCGCGCCGCCATGTCCGAGATGGTCGTGCCCTACGGCGATCCCACCCCGACCCACCGTCGCAAGAACACCTACGACGGCGGGGAACTGAATTTCGGGGCGCTCGTCAATTCATTGACGCTCGGCTGCGATTGCCTCGGGGAGATTCACTATTTCGACATCGCCCTGGTCGA
>JAICJJ010000058.1 GCA_025928535.1 Thermomicrobiales bacterium | reverse complement strand
CCGACAAGTTCCAGGTTTCGCTCAGCGGCTGGATGGGCGACAACGGCGACCCGGACAACTTCCTCTATTCGCTGCTGGCCGGGCCGAGCGCCGGCGCCGCCAACACGTCGTGGTACAAGAACGACGCCGTCGACAAACTCCTGACCGAAGCGCAGCAGACCTCGGACCAGGAGAAGCGCAAGCCGCTCTATCATCAGGCCGAGCAGATGATCGTCGACGACGCGCCCTGGGCGTTTCTCGGCTACCAGAAGCACCAGGTCGTGACCCGCAGCAACGTTGTCGATTTCCACCTGCAGCCGACCTACATCTATTACTTCCAGGGCGTCAGCAAATCCTGACCGACCCTTTCCGCGGCTGAGCGGGGGCCGGGAGCGGATCGCGCTCCCGGCTCGCGATTTCCGCCCCAGCCGCCCGACCCGAGAACGCCATGCTCCGCTACGCCCTGCGCCGGATCGTGCTGATGATCCCGGTGCTGTTCGGCATCATGACGGTCGTCTTCATCTTGCTGAAATTGATTCCCGGCGACCCCGCGATCGCGCTCGCCGGGGAAAAGGCGAGCGTGGCGCAAGTCGACGCGGCCCGGCGCGCCTTCGGCCTGGACCAACCGCTGCCGTTGCAATATCTGTCGTTTCTGAAATCGGCCGCGACGCTCGATTTCGGCTTGTCGCTGCGGACGCATCAGCCGATCGCGGGCGAATTGCGGCAATTTCTTGGCGCGACGCTCGAATTGTCGCTGGCGGCGTTGCTGATTTCGCTGCTGGTCGGCATTCCGGTCGGCGTGATCGCGGCGACGCACCGCGGCAGCACGCTCGACTACGGCACGATGATCCTGGCGCTGGTCGGCATCAGCACGCCGGTTTTCTGGGCCGGCATCGTCGGCATCTACATCTTCAGCTTCCGGCTCGGGCTGTTTCCGATCGGCGGCATCCTCGACTCCGGCATCGACTTGCAGCACATCACCTACGGCTACGTCGTCGACAGCCTGCTGACCGGCAATTGGGCCGCGTTGCAATCGAGCCTGCATCACCTGCTGCTGCCGGCGATCGTGCTCTCGACGATTCCGATGGCGATCGTGGCGCGGCTGACCCGTTCGTCGATGTTGGAAGTGCTGGGGCAAGATTATCTGCGGACAGCGCGGGCGAAAGGTCTCACGGAACGCTTCGTCGTCGTCCGGCACGCGCTGAAAAACGCCTTGATTCCGATCGTGACGGCGGTCGGCCTCCAATTCGGATCGCTCCTCTCCGGCGCGTTCCTGACCGAAACGGTCTTCGGCCGGCCGGGGATCGGGCGCTACGTGGTGCAGGCGATCACCGCCCGCGATTATCCGGTCATCCAGGCGACGGTGATGGTGACGGCGGTCGCGTTCGTCGTGATCAACCTGATCGTCGATCTGGTCTACGCGGCGATCGATCCGCGCATCCACTATGGTTAGGCGATGAATGGACGAAGTCGCCGCCGGGAGAACGACTGAGATGGCGCGCGAACTCGACGCGGCGCCCGGTCTGGCCCGCGCCGTCGCGGAGCCGGCCGTCGGCGCGCTCACTGCGCCGCAATCGACGCGAAGCCTCTGGCGCGATGCGGCTCGCCGCCTCGCCCGCGACAAGGGGGCGATGGCCGGCCTGATCGTGGTCGCGCTGCTGATCGTGGTCGCCATTGCCGCGCCCCACATCACCCCCTACCCGCCGAACGACCAATCGTTCCGGATCAAGTTGAAGCCGCCGAGCGCGGCGCACTGGTTCGGCACGGACGAATTCGGCCGCGACATCTTCAGCCGGGTGCTGGTCGGGACGCGAGTGGCGCTCTGGGTCGGCATCGTGCCGGTGGCGGTCGCGCTCGTGGCAGGGGTCGCCGCCGGGTTGGTCGCCGGCTACTACGGCGGGACGATCGATTCGATCACGATGCGGGTGATCGACATCATCCTCGCCTTTCCCTGGCTGTTGCTGGCGATCGGGATCATGGCCATTCTTGGGCCGGGGATCAACAACGTCGTCATCGCCGTCGCCATCGTCTACATCCCGGCGTTCGCCCGGATCGTGCGCGGCTCGGTGCTTTCGATCAAGGAAAAGGAATACGTCGAGGCGGCGCGGGCTGCCGGCCTGCCCGATCCGCAAATCATGACCCGGCATGTGCTGGCCAACGCCTGGGCGCCGATCATCGTCCTCGCGACGCTGTCGATCGGACAGGCGATCATCTACGCGGCGGGCCTCAGTTTCATCGGCCTCGGCACCCAGCCGCCGGACGCCGACTGGGGCGTGATGCTCTCGTCCGGCCGCGAATACTTGCGGCAAGCGCCCTGGTTGGGCGGCTTTCCCGGCCTGGCGATTCTGGCCGCGGTGCTGGCCTTCAACCTCTTCGGCGACGGCCTCCGGGACGCGCTCGATCCCCGGCTGCGCTGAGCGCGGCCGCCAAATCGGCGCCGGCATGACCTGGCGGCCCAGTGTCACGGGCGCGCCGATGACGCACGAGGGGTTGGCTCACGTCGCCCCGGCGTTTCCGCCACGCTCCTTCGCGACTTGACCCGCGCGTCTTTCGCGGACCGTCGTCGGGTGGCCGCCGCTTCGCTGGCCATCAACAGATCGTCGGAATCAGGCAGTTGTGATCGCCGGGCAACACCTCGCAATTGAAGCCGATGCACCGCCGCGTCGCGGCGATCAGAAACCCCTGCTCATCGCAACTCTTCGGTTCACAGTCGGCATCGACCAGACATGAGCAGCCGGCGCCCGCCAGCGTGCAGCGGCCCCGATGACAGAGATAACTGCAGCAGGATCCGTCGTAGTTCGCGCCGTCGCACGCCGCGCCGCCCGCATTGCAATACATGGGCGGCAACTCACAGGTGCGGCCGAGACACCGTCCGTTCGCGCCGCAGGGAAGATTGTCCATGTCGCCCCGGGCGCAGACCGAGACGCAGATGCCGGCCTGGCAAACGCCGCCGCCGGCGCCATCGCCGATGTCGGGATCGTCGCACGGGGTGTCGTTTTTCCGCGGCACGCAGCGCGTTCCCGTCCAGTGCTGGCACTGGGAACAGGCCGTCAAGCAGCGCCCGCCCTTGCAGGCGCCGTCGGCCAGACAGGGCGTCCCATCCCGGTCGGGCACGCAGCCTTGCCCTTGGTTGCCGGCGTGATGCTGGCAGGTCGGACACGGGTTGCCCTGGTTGGCCCCCGCCTCGGCGCTCGGCGCGAGGCCGGTCAGAGCGACCAGCGCGGCGGCGACGTCGCGCCGCCGAGCGCGCGCGGCCAGGAGGCGGCTGAGATGGTCGACGAGCAGTGTCGTCATGAGTCCTCCTGGGCTACCTTGCGATCTCCGTTAGACGCAATTGAAATCGGTCTCCAGCCACTCGCAGTGGTAACTGAGGCATCGGCGTCGCGCCGGCCAGCGACCACCACCGGGGACGCAAGTGAATTGCACACAGTCGTCGTCGGAATTGCAGTCGCCGAAGGGAATCACGGGGAGACATTGGTTCGTCGCGCCGTTGCACAAGCCGCAGCAGGCGATCGGATGGTCGACACAGGGCGAACCGGCTCCACGGCAGGTGGGCGGGGGGTAGCAGTTGGACTCCCAACACAAGCCGTCGCCATGATTGCAGGCCTGGCCGTCCGTGTGATCGCGTTGGCACGTCGACAAGCAGTACCCGCCGTCGCAGAATCCTTCGGTGATGAAGTTGTCCGGGTCGCTGCACGGCGTATCGCGGGGAACGGGCGCGCAATCGGACCCGAACTGGCGCTGACAGGGCGGGCATTGCAGGGTCGGCAGACAGGCGCCAAACCAGCATTCGCCCGAATCAACGCCTTGGTCGCTGCAAGTGGTCCCGTTTTTGCGCGCGACGCACCGCGTGCCGGTCCATTGTTGGCAGTCGGGACAGGCCGTCAGACACTCGCCGCCTTTGCAGGCGCCGTTCGCCAGGCAGGGCGTGCCGTCCGGATCAGGCGCGCAGCGGCGTCCCTGATTTCCGGCATGATGTTGACAGGTCGGACAGGGATTGCCTTGGTTCGCCGCCGCCTCGCGGGCGGCGGCGTCGCCAGCTAGCAGGGCGAGCGTAGCAGCGACGTGGCGGCGCGGGGCGGGCACGGCGAGGACGCGGCTGAGACGATCGACAAATGGCGTCGCCATGATTCCCCCTCGCAGCGAAAAAACGCCGTCGCGCTTCGTTGGCGCGACCGATCGACAAAGCGTCATCGCCAGTTGGCCCACCAGGACCGCCGCAAGCGACGGCGGCACGCAGGCGGCGAAGGGCGCGTTGCTGGCCTTCGCGGACCGACGGCCCGGCGTCGATCCCGCCGACTACGGACAGACGCCGTGAACGCAGCGGCTCCCCCCTCCCGCGGCGCAACAGGTGTGACGAGAGCAGGCCGAGCCGGACGGCGCGCAGACACAGGTCCCAAACGAGTTGCAGCACGTGCCGTGGACGCAGGTTGGGAAGGGGGACGGGCATGCGTGGCCGCAGACGCCGCAGTTGGCAGGATCGTTCAGCAACGCGATGCAGTCGACGCCATCGCAGCGGGCTTGGCTCGGCGCTTTGCAGCGGCGACGGCGATGGCGGGCCGGGGCGGCCGCGACGCCGGCCGCGCGCTCGCCGGCGACCACCGCGACGGTCGCCCAGAGGCGCACGAGCAAACTGCGGCGCGTCGGCGACGTCGCGCCGATCCGATCCAAAGCCGGCCCATCCAAGACGGCCATCACTCCGGCTCCTCCACCCGCGATGCGCTTCGCGTCATCCGCAGGCTCGATGCACATCTCGACGCCGACCGCGCAGCATTTGCAGGGATCGGCGCAGCCGTCGCAAGCGGCGCCGGTTTGTGTTGCTGACCATGGCATCGACGCTGGGCCGCGCGGGCGTCGTCCGGTCGACCGCCGAGCGCGGCTGGCGTCTGGGAGCGCGTGCGCCAGACGCTGCTCGACCGAGATCCGGCCGGGACGCAACGGCATTTGCCTTTGTGCTCGATATCCATGGCCCCCCTCGGATGACGACGCGAACGGAGGCCATGCGAACGTCGCGGTGCGCGTCCATCGGCTCAGACGGTGCAGACGCCGTTGACGCAGGCGTTCGCGCAATCGTGGAAGGCGAAGCAGGCGACGCAGTCGACGTCGTGAACGCAACGGCCGCCCCGGTCGGATAGACAAGAGCCATGGGAGCCGCAATCGCTGAAGCAGCACTGGTCATCGGCGGTGCAGACGGTCGCACGGAGATGACAACCGCCGCAAGCGTTGTCGATGCAGGGCAATCCGCCGCAGCAAGGGAATTGCGGGCTGCAAAACTGCCCCATGCAGGGGCCGCACGTCCCGCCGTCGATGAGCGAGTCGCAGAGGCCGGAGCAACACCGCTTTGCGTGCGTGCAGGGATGGCCTTCGCGATGGCAGCGCCGGCGAGCGGCGAGCCGCGCGGGCGCGCCCCCGGCGCCGACGATGACCGCGGCGCCGGCCAGGAGGCGCAACGCGCGACGCCGCGAATCGGCGGCTCCGAGGATGCGAGCGATCTGGTCGATTCGCGATGCGTCCATGCGCCGCCCCCACATTGGAATGAGCAGGGCCCGATCAGGCCGCTGGCACGACGCAGGCCGTTCCCCCGCGGGCCGAGCAGGCGTCGCAATCCTTGATGCAGCGAGCGCCGGCCCCGCAGTCGGCGTCTTTCACGCAGGGGATGCAGAGTGCGGCGCCGTAACACAATGGCCGGGATTTTTCGTCGACGATGCACTGTCCGGTCGGTTTTTGCGGACATGGCGCATGGTTCCCCGCGCAGGTGTCGGTCGCTGGGTCGTTGGTGCAACCGAAGGCGCTTGGCGCGGCGGCGCAGCGGCGGCGCTTGCCATGTTTCTTGCAGACTCCGGAGCAGCAGAGCCGGGCGGCGCCGGCGGAACATTTCGTCCCGTCCGGCTGGCACGCGAGCGCATCGCGTCCGACGCCAATCCCAACCGCCCCGGCAAGCGAAGTCGTGACCACGCCGCGCACGACCCCGCGCCGCGTGGCCGCTCGCCCGAACGCTCGCGCCAATCCATCGAATCGTTCGAAGTTCATGGCCTTCCCCCCGCGCCCGCCGCCGTGCCCGCGCAGTCATCTGCGTGTCCATCGATCCCACGTGCGCGCGGCGCGATCGGGCCTCGCCCCCGGCTCCCAATCAGGGAGAACGTAGGCCGCCTCCACGGACAACGCATGAGAAAGATTGCCTATGTCGATTGCCTATTTCGCGGCGAAAACCGCCGCCGGGGGCGATCGCTCGCGACAAATGGCGGAGAGCGGCCGGGATTCGGAGCCGTCGCCTCGCGCCGGATTCAGACGAGTTGGGCCGCCATCGCGATCGCGGCGGCGGCCGTACGCGTTTTGACTCCCAACTTGGCGCGGATGCTGGCAATGTGATTGGAGACGGTCTTCCGGCTGATGTGCAGCGCGCCGGCGATCTCGCGATCGGTCAAGCCTTGCGCCAGTAGTCCGAGGATTTGAAATTCGCGCTCGCTGAGAGGCGCGACGGCATGCTCGCTCCGGCCGCTCGGTTCGCCGGCGCCCGGGTCATCGGAGGCGAGCGCCTGCGCGATGACGGCGACGGGATCGGCGCGTCCTTGCGCCCGCACCCGTGCCAGTCCAGTCACGCCGAGGCGAGCCGCGAGCATCGCCGTGGTGTGGTCGATGCGTTGCCGCACCGGCGGGACGAGCATGACGCCCGAGCGGGCCAACAATTCCTCGGCGGCGCCGAGGCGAAGCGCGGCGAGCCTGAGATGCCCTTCGTGCAAATCGACCGCGGCCAAAACAAACAGCACGTGACCAACGGGCCAAACGACCCCGCCGTGGACGGCAAACCGAAGCGCTTCGCTGGCGAGCGTCCGCGCCCGGACGATGTTGCCCGCATCGAGCAGAAGGCCCGCGAAATCGTCGAGGGTCAGCAGCGCGATCAATCCCGATCCGCTGCGCCGCGCTTCCGCGAGCGCTTCCTCATAGAAGGCGACAGCCGCGTCGGGATCGCCAAGCAGCGCCTTGACCAGGCCGCGGCATGCCCGGGCATAGGCGCCAAGCGCGTGGTCGCTCGACGACGTGGCGGCGGCAACCTGATCGATCGCCCGGTCCCATTGCGCGGCGGCGTCATCGAGTCGACCTTGCAGGAGCGCCGCTCCGGCGCGGACGTACCAGGCGCGCATTTCCATAATCGGGTCCTCGAGACGCGCGGCGAGCGCGACCGCTTCGGCGGCGAGACCTTCTCCCCCGGCGCCGTCGCCTTGGACCAGTCGCATCGCCGCGGCGACGGTCAATCCCTTGGCGCGGAGGGCGGGCTCGAATGCGCTCGCGCCGCCGGTCGCCAGCCAGGCGAGCCCCTCCCGAATGAGGCCCTGCCAAAACCAGTAGTGCCAGAGCGCCGAGGCGATGCGGCTTGCGATTTCCGGCTCATGGACCGTCGCCCAGCCGAGGGCGGCTCGAATATTGCCCAATTCCTCGTTGAGCCGGGTCTGCCACGCCATTTCATTCGGTCCGAGAAAATGAGGTTCGCCAGTTTCCACCAAATCGAGAATGAACCGGGTGCGGGCTTCCTCCGCCGCTTGCTGCTCGCCGCTCGTCGCGAGTTGTTCGCGGGCGAACTCGCGCACCGTCTCGAGCATGACGTAGCGGCGCGCGCCGCCGTCGTCGCCCGCTTGCTGGACGAGGCTGGCGTCGACCACCGCCGCCAAGCGGCGCACCAGCGCCATATCGTCCGCCGGATCCCGCTTCGGCGCGAGCGCCCCGCCGGCCGCCGCGCCGTCGAGCGTGAAGCCGCCGATGAAGACGGAGAGGCGGCGGAAGAGGCGTTGCGCCTCGGGGGAAAGCAACGCATGACTCCAGGCGATCGCGCCGCGCATCGTGCGCAGGCGATCCGGTCGATCGTTCGGCCCGTCGCTCAGCAACGGAAGCGCCGGATCGAGTCGAGCAAGCAAGGCCTCTGGCGACAGCAGTCGCATCCAGGCGGCGGCCAATTCGATGGCCAGCGGCAACCCGTCCAACCGACGGCAGATTTCGCAAACCGCCGCCGCGTTGCCCGCGCCGAGCGTGAACGCCGGGGCGACCTGGCGCGCTCGCTCCACAAAGAGCGCCACCGCCGGAGAGCGCAAGGCGAGCGAGACGTCCTGATGCGAAAGCCCGCGCGGCGGGAGCGCCAGCGGGCGCACTGCAACCCGATGCTCGCGCTCGATGCCAAGCGGGGATCGACTCGTCACGAGCATGACCAAATCTGGACAGGCGGCGAGGATGGCCGCCAGGTCTGGAGCGGCGGGGAGCAGGTGCTCGAAATTGTCGAGCAACAGCAACCGGCGCCGTTCGTGCAGCTCGCCGATCAGCAACTCGATCAGCGGCTGCTCGCTTGCCTGGCGCAGGTGCAAGGCTCGCGCAACTGCGTCGAGCACCAAATCCGGATCGGCGATCGCGGCGAGCGACACCACGACTACGCCGCCGTCCCGTTCGAGCGCCTTCGCCGCGGCGAGCGCATGTTGGGTCTTGCCGACGCCCCCCGGCCCGATCAGCGTGACGATCCCGGCATCCGGTTGGCGCAGCAGGGCGAGCAAGCGACGCAGGTCGCCGTCACGGCCGAGCAGCGGTCGCGAGTCGCGCAAGGCGATGGCCGAATCGTTTCGGGGCGCAGTGGACATGGGCCGCCCGACCCCCAAAGCGCTGGCCAATCCACCGCTTCGGTGCGGGATGATGGCGTGTCGACCGCCCGTCGTCAACGTCGGTTCGCCTGCCGGCAGGGCTGTGTCAAAGTCGCGGCGGTGGCGATGGGGCGGCGAGCAGGGCGAGCGCCCGCTGGGGATAGGCGCCGTAGTGGCGGAGCGCGTCGGGAATGAGGGGCCAGCCGAGTTGGCGCAGCACGCGCAGCAAGCCATTGCGCAACGCCGCCAACGCGTGGGGCGCGGTTCCGGTGCGAACTTGACACCCATCTTCGCCGAGCGTCACGTCGCGGACGTAATGGACCTTGTTTTCGATTGTCCAGTGGCCGCGCCACAACGCTTCGAGGCGCGCGGCCGAGGCGACCGCCGGCGGCAGGCTGGTGATGGCGTAGGTGGTCGTCTCGCTGATTTCACCGGTGGCGACGAGCGTGCGGCGACAGGTGCGCCGCAGCGCCTGTTCGGCAGCGGGCCAGTTCACATAGTCGCGCAAGGCCGCGCTGCGCTCCAGCCGCCGCCATTCCAGCCGACCATGTCCTTTGCTCCACGTCGTGCACTGAGCGGCCTGGTCCGTCGGCAGCAGCGGCGGCGGGTCGGTGAAGAGCCGCTCGATCGCCACATGGAGATCAGGCTGATTGGCTTTGACGACCATCAGATAGTGGCCGCCTTGCCGGCGAATCTGGGCGGCGAGTTCGCGCTGGGCCAGTTGCGCATCCAGCGTGATGACCGTGCCGGTCAAATCGCGGCCGGCCAGCAGCCGCGGGGCGGCCGTGATTTCGTTGCTTTTGGCGGCGACGGCGACCTGACCGAGGACGACGCCGTCCGCATGGCGGACGAGGCCGATCAAATGGACGGCAGCACCGTGTCGATTGGCGCCGCGGACGGCTTTGCCGTCGAGCGCCAGGCCCATGGCCGGCGGCGTCGCCGGGGCAGCGGGGGCGGCGGGCACGGCCGACGCGGCGGCGGCTCCGACCGCCACGCGCGCGAGGCGATCTTCCAGCACCGCCACGTCGACGGTCCGCACCGCGCGCCGCAACGTCGCCGGACTCGGCAAGCGGCCGTGCGGCGGCGCCAAGAGCAGGATCAAGTCATCGGCGTGTTCCGTCACCCATTGCCCGATCGCGCGCAGGTTGTCCGCGCCGCTGACCATCGCCGCCGCCAGCAGCGTCAACAACAGGGGCCACGAATAGCGCTGGCCGCGGCGCTGCCGCGGATCGGGCACGGCGCCGAGCGCGGCAAGCAGATCGCTATACTGCGGGACGTCCATTGGCGATCCTCCTCGGGTGACGGCTGTGGAGAGCAGCACCCGCGGACTTTAGCCAATGGACTCTGACTTTGACACAGCCCTGG
>JAICJJ010000135.1 GCA_025928535.1 Thermomicrobiales bacterium | reverse complement strand
TTGGCCTGCCCCTGAAAGATGAAGCCGCTCGCCAGCGCCCGGCCGATCTCCGCCGTCGTGCCCCGATAGTCGGCGAAATAGGCTTCCTGCTGGCCCGTCAGGCGGACGCGCAGGGCGTGGTGGAAATCGTCGGCCCAGACGGCGTCGAGGCCGTAGCCGCCCTCGGCGATAGGGCGGACCAGCCGCACGTCGTTTCGTTCGTCTTCGGCGGTGACGACGATGCGGCGCGTCGTCGCCGCCCGCGCCGCCGCGGTCAGTTCGGCCAGGATGTGGACCGGACTGTCGTCGATGATCGCGTGCGTGGCGTCGAGCCGGAAGCCGTCGACGTGGAATTCGCGAATCCAGGCGCGGGCGTTGCCGATGACGAATTGCCGAACCCGTTCGCGGTTCGGGCCGTCGTAGTTGACCGCTTCGCCCCACGGCGTCATGTGCCGGGTCGAAAAATAGTCGTCGCTGAAGGCCCGCAGGTAGTTGCCGTCCGGCCCGAAATGGTTGTAGACGACGTCGAGGAGGACGCCGAGCCCGAGGCCATGCGCGGCGTCGACCAGCCGCCGCAGATCGTCGGGATGACCATAGTTATGGTTCGGCGCGTAGAGGTCGACGCCGTCGTAGCCCCAGCCCCATCGACCGGGCGCCTGCGCCACCGGCATCAATTCGATCGCGGTCACGCCCAGATCGCGCAGCGCCGGCAATTCGTCGACCAGCGCCGCGAACGTGCCAGCCGGCGTGTAGGCGCCGACATGCAATTCGTAGATGACGAGCCGGTCGGGATCGAGCCCCGGCCAGGCGTCGTCGGTCCAGCGAAACGCCGTCGCATCGACCAGTTCCGACGGACCGTGCACGCCCTCCGGCTGAAATCGGGAGCAGGGATCGGGATACGACGCGTCGCCGTCGAGCCGATACCGATAGCGCGTTCCCGCCCCCACGCCAGCGACGAAACCTTCGTGCATGCCGTCCGGCCCACGCCGCAGCGGATGAATTGTCGTGTCTCCGTCGCGCTCGATCGCCGCTTCGACCGTGCGCGCCTTCGGCGCCCAGATGCGAAAGCGTGTCCCGGCGTCGGTCAGGCGCGGCCCGTCGTTCCAGTCGTCGTTCGCCTGGTCGTTCATGACGGAGTCTCCGCTGCGCTCTCCCCATCCGCGCGTGCGTCGATCTGCTCCAGCAGCGCCGTCGGAAAGACGGCGAAGAGGTCGGCCAGCCGCAGGGCGACGCCTTCCGGGGCGGCGCGGGCGGCGACGATCTCGCCGGTGAAGACGTTGCGATAGCGAGCATCTTCGTCCGCGCTCGGCAGCATCAGCATATCGGCGCCCCAGACGGCTTCGCCGACCGGCGCGTCGCCGCCCCGCGCCAGGCTGGCGACGAGCCGGGGCACGGCGACGATGATTTCCCGCTCGTCCAAACGTCGGGCGAAGGCGACGACGCGTTCCTGCCGCGCGCCGGTCGCCGACAACGGCCGATAGTCACTGTCTCGGAAAAGCTCGGGCGCGCTGGCGCGGCAGGCGAGGGCGCGGTCGGTCAGGTAAAGCTTGATCCGGCCGTCCGCTTTCGCGGCGACCAGTTCCGCCGCCAGCGCCGGGCTTGGCTCACATGAGCGCAAATCGTTCAGCAGCCGCGCCCGCGCGGCGTAATCGACCGGACGCCGGTTGTCCGGATCGACCAGGCTGAAATCCCACAACTCCGTGCCCTGATAGATGTCCGGCACGCCGGGCGACGCCAATTTCAGCAGTTGCTGCGACAGCGCATTGAACGCCCCGACGTGGGCGACGATCTGTCGCAAGCCGGCGAAATCGTCGAAAAAGGCGTCTTGCCCCTCCCCGAGCACGCCGCGCACAAACGCATGGAGCGCCATTTCGTACGCGTCGTTCGGATTGATCCAACTCGTGTGGACTTGCGCTTCGCGGACCGCCTTCAACATGAACGCGTCGATCCGGTCGACGAACTCGGCGTCGGGACGTTCGGCGTCGAACGGCCACGCCCCGAGGAGCGTCTGGTAGAAGAGATATTCGTCGTTGCGGGCCGGCGCGCTTGCGCCGTCCACCCGACCGCGATGCCGCCGGTTCAGACGCGTCCACCGGTTCAGCGCGGCCCGCCATTCGCGCGGCAATTCCGACAAGACGTCGATCCGCGCCCGGACGTCTTCGCTCCGCTTCGTGTCGTGCGTCGAAGAAGCGAGGAGTTCGTGCGGCCAGCGCCGGCGACGGCTCGCATTGTGGCGGTGGAACAGGTCTGACCCAATGCCGAAGATCGCCGGATCGCTGCCCACCTCGTTCAGCGAGATCAGGCGGTTGTAGATGTAGAACGCGGTGTCTTCCAGCCCTTTCGCCATCACCGGCCCGGTCAATTGCTGGAATTTCATCGCGAAGCGGCAACGCTCGGCTTGCTCCGCGTCGCCGAGGCCGTCACCCGGCTCGAGCAACAGCACGTCGCGCAGGAAATCGAAGACGCCGGGATCGGACGCCGGGTTGCGGCGCTTGGCCTGCGCGACCGCCGCTTCGATGTAGCGCCGGTCGCGGTCGCTGACCGGCGTTTCGCCGCAAACGACATAGGTGCGATACACCGGAAACGAGGCGATCACGTCGCGCAACGCGTCGCGCAAGGCGTTGAGCGTGAAATCGCGGGTGCGTCGGTCTTGCTCGGAAATGCGGTTCAGCGCCTGCGCCAGCACGTTCGTCTCGCTCGCCAGCGCGACGCGCATCATCAACTGCTTCGAGCGGTAGACGAGGTCGGCGAAGTCGATCTTCCCGCCGATGTAGCGGGCGTACAGATCGTCGAACGCTTTCCGGTTCGCCGCATCGACGAACAAGCCGGTCGCGACGCGGGCGAATTCGTAGCCGACCGTGCCCTGAACGGCCCAGTCGTCGGGCAATTCTTCGCCCGGTTCGAGGATCTTTTCGACCACCAGATAGAGCGGCAGCGCGTCGCGGTCGCCGTCCGCCGCGAGCGACGCCGGTTGCGCCGTCCATTCCGGATCGGGCGCGCCGGCGAGCGCGGCTGCGGCGCTCGCCTGCAACTGCCGCATGTACCCCGCCGGGTCCCACAAGCCATCGGGGTGGTCGATGCGGACGCCGGTCACCGCGCCGGAGCCGATCAGCGAGAGGAGCGCTTCGTGCGTCGCCGCGAAGACCGCCGGTTCTTCCTGCCGGATCGCCGCCAGATCGTTGATCGCGAAAAAGCGGCGATAGTTGATCTCTTCCGCCGCCGTCCGAAACGACGAGAGGCGATAGACCTGCTCGCCGAGGAGCGCGTCGAGCGCGTCGAACGAGCGCGGCTCGCCCGGAACGCCGTTGAAGCGGGATATCGCGGCGTCGAGGGCCGCGCGAACCAGCGGCGCCGCCGCAAGGAGGGTCGCCAGCCGTCGTTTGGCGACGATCTGCTCCCGCATCCGCTCGGCGATCAAATCCGGGTCGCGCTCATCGGCCGGAGCGAGACGAGCGAACGCGGTCATGATGCTCTGGAATTCGAGCAACGCCGGATCGTCTGGCGCCAATGCGGCTTCGAGATCGGGCAAGGCGGCGGCGAGGATCGTCGGATAGGTCGGCGGCGCGATCGGCAACTCGGCGTCGTAATAGGCGACGCCGAACGCGCCGTCGCGCTCCCCGAGCGTGAGTTCGCCCCGTTCGAGCACGACGCCGTAGTGGTCGCCGAGGATCGGCAAGAGCACCTTGCCGCGCAATTCCGGCTTCAACGGCCGCCAGTCGATGTCGAACGAAGCGGCGAAGGGCGAGGTCTGGCCGTTTTCCAGCACATCGCGCCACCAGGCGTTGGCGCCCTGGCCGATGCCCATGTGGTTCGGCACGGAATCGACGATCAAGCCGAGGTTGTGGCGTTGCAGCGCCGCGACGAGCCGGTCGAAATCTTCCTTGGTTCCCAACTCCGGATTGAGGACGCCGTAATCGGTGACGTCGTAGCCGTGCAGGCTGCCGGGCCGGGCGGTGAAGAGGGGCGAGGCATAGAGCGCGCCGACGCCCAACTCGGCCAGGTAGGGCACGATGCCGCGCGCGTCGTCGAAGGTGAAGCCGGCGTGCAACTGCACCCGATAGGTCGCCCGTGGAATGACCGCCCGGGCGCGCGGCTCAGGCGCTTCGCCCGGCGCCAACGTCGTCGATTCCGATTCCAGCGTCACCCGCCACGCTCCGAGCCGAGCGGCCGGCAGGGCCGGTCGATCGCCTGATTCTTCTGCGCTCGCTGACGCGGCCATGCCAAGAACGGCGCCGTCGGCTCCGCTCAAGCCCAGCGGCGGCCGGCGCGCTCCCGCATCGCCAGCAGCCGGTCGCTCCGGACGACCGGATAGGGCGCCGGCTGGACGAGCGCGCGATAGCGCTCGGGCAACGCCGCCAGCGCCGCCAGCGCCCTGGCCCGAATCTCGCGCAGCGGCGGCGCCGCGATCACGACTTCGCCGTCGCGCATCGCCGGCTCCAGCAACGGCGCGCCGTCGGCCGGCGGCGGTTCTTCGACCAGTTGGATACGGTCTTCCACGAAGTCGCCGATGCGGTAGACCTGTTTGCGGCCGGGCCAGGTGCTCTTGCCGCCGGCCAGCTTGATCCGCGCCGGATCGTCGCCCCCTTCGTACCAGACCAGTTTGTAGACCGCGCCGAGCGTGCCGCCGGCGATGCCGCTGCCGATCGCGCCGAGGCCGACCGCGAGGTTGCCGCCGACTCCGTAGCCGTCGATCGGCGCGCCGGCCTGGACGAGTTCAGCGATCCGCATTTCGTCCAGATCGCCGCTGACCAGCACCTTGACGTCGCCGAGGCCGGCCGCGTCGAGCACGTGCCGGACATAGCGGCTGTCGACGAGAAAATCGCCGCTGTCGAGCCGCACCGCGGCCAGCCGATGCCCGGTTCGCGCCGCGACCTCGCGGGCGACGTCGCAGGCCGTCTCGATCGCCGCGTGGACATCGTAGGTGTCGAGGACGAGCGAATAACGATCGAAACTTTCGGCGACGGCCCGAAAGGCGTCCGCTTCGGTCGGAAACGCCTGCACCAGCGCGTGCGGAATGGTGCCGCCGCAGGGAATGTCGAATGCTTCGGCGGCGGCGACGAACGAGGTGCTGGCGCAGCCGCCGATGTAGGCCGAGCGGGCGGCGAGATACGGATCGTGGGCGCGGCGGAACCCGAAATCGGCGACCTCCCGTCCCGCCGCAGCGTCGAACAACCGGGTCGCCTTGGTCGCGATCAGGGTCGAAATCCCGATCGCCCGCAGCACGCCCGATTCGAGCATCAGCGCTTCGCGGTAGGGCGCCGTGACGCGGAGCAACGGCTCGTTGGCGAAGGCGATCGTCCCTTCCGGCATGGCGTCGATCTCGCCGCCGAACCGAAAGCGGTGCAATTCGTCCAGAAATCCCGGATCGTAGTCGCGAATGCGGCCGAGGAACGCAACATCGTCCGCGCTGTAGCCGAAATCGCGCACGAAGGCGAGCGCCGGCTCGAGGCCCGCCGCGAGCAAGTAAGCGCCTCCGAACGGCGCCGAGCGCGTGTAGAGATCGAACGTCGCGGACGCGTTCAACCCCGCCCGCCAACTGACGTAGGCGGCGTCGATGTGATAGAGATCGGTCAGCAAGCCGGCGCTTTCCCGGCAGTCAGGCCATTTCACCCGGTCGATCCTGGCGCGTTCGCGTTCGTTCCGCGCGCACGATCGCCCCGGCCCGGCCGATCCGTCAAGCCCGCGACGCTGGCGCCTACGATTCGAGCCGCCGCAAGAGCAGCAACGATCGCGCCGGCAACTCGAACGCCGCACCCGCCGTCACGACGCGCTCCTCTTCCCCCACGGCGGCGATCTCGCCGGTCGACGTGTCGACCAGCGCCCCCCAGCGCGAGCGAGTGCCATCAACCGGCAGGACGAACTCGACCGGCTCGTAATGGCCGTTGAGCACGATGAAGAGATCGTCGTCGACCAGACGATTCCCCTCGGCGTCGGGCTCGACCAGCGCCTTGCCGCCGATCCGCATCCCGAGCGCGCGGACCCATCCTTCGTCCCATTCCTGATCGGTCATCGGCTCGCCGTCCGGCCGAAACCAGGCGAGGTCTTCGACCGCCGAGCCGCGGACCCGCTTGCCGACGAAGAAGCGGAGCCGGCCGAGGCTCGGGTGGCGATGCCGCAACGCGACGGCTTCCTGGGTGAACGCGAGAAACGTGCGCTCGCGGTCGTCGAGGTTCCAGTCGATCCAGGTGAGGTCGTTGTCCTGGCAATAGGGGTTGTTGTTGCCGCGCTGGGTGCGGCCGAGTTCGTCGCCATGCGAGATCATCGGCACGCCCTGCGACAAGAGCAGCGTCGCCATGAAGTTCCGCCGCGCCTGGTCGCGGGCGACGACGATCGCCGGATCGTCGGTCGAGCCTTCGACGCCGTGATTCCACGACAGGTTGTCGTCGGAGCCGTCGCGATTGCCTTCGCCGTTGGCTTCGTTGTGCTTGTGGTTGTAGGAGACGAGATCGAGCAGCGTGAAACCATCATGGGCGGTGACGAAATTGATGCTCGCCGTCGGATTGCGCCCGTCGCCCTGATAGAGATCGGACGACCCGGTCAGACGGTAGGCGAGTTCTGAAACCTGAACGTCGTCGCCTTGCCAGAACGCGCGCACGGCGTCGCGATATTTGCCGTTCCACTCGCTCCAGAGCCACGGGAAATTGCCGACCTGGTAGCCGCCTTCGCCGACGTCCCACGGTTCGGCGATCAACTTGACCTGCGACAGCGTCGGATCCTGGTGGATGACGTCGAAAAAGGAGCCGAGGCGGTCGACATCGTGCAGTTCCCGCGCCAGCGCCGAGGCGAGGTCGAAGCGGAAGCCGTCGACGTGCATCTCCTGCACCCAGTAGCGCAGCGAATCCATGATCAATTGCAGCACCTGCGGATGCATCGCGTTGAGGGTGTTGCCGGTGCCGGTGTAGTCCATGTAGTAGCGCGGCTCGTCTTCGACCAGCCGGTAATAGGCGCGATTGTCGAGCCCGCGAAACGACAGCGTCGGCCCCAGGTGATTGCCTTCGGCGGTGTGGTTGTAGACGACGTCGAGAATCACCTCGAGGCCGGCGGCGTGCAGCGCCTTGACCATCGCCTTGAATTCATCGACCTGCCCGCCCGTCGCTTCGGTGCTGGCGTAGCGCGCGTCGGGCGCGAAAAAGCCGATCGTGTTGTAGCCCCAGTAATTCGACAACCCTCGTTCCAGCAGATGGTTGTCGTCGAGAACTGCGTGGACCGGCAGCAATTCGATGGCGGTGACACCGAGCCGC
>JAICJJ010000193.1 GCA_025928535.1 Thermomicrobiales bacterium | reverse complement strand
GACCGCCTGCGGCAAGGCCCGCTCCGCGATCGTCGCCTTGAGGTTTTCGATCTCGTTGCCCGCTTCGCCGCCCAGTTCGTCGTGAATCGCTTTCAACTGTTCCCGCAGGTAGTACTCGCGCTGATTCTTGTCGATCTGGTCGCGGACCCGCTCCTTGATCTTGCGCTCGAGCGCCGCCACATCGATGTCCGACGACAGTTGGACCGCGACCGACTCGAGCCGTCGGAGCGGATCGACCGTCTCCAGCAACGCCTGGCGGCGGCCGACATCGGAGAGAAGCTGCGTCGCCAGCAGATCGGCCAGATGGCTCGGATCGGTGGCGCGCTGCACCATGTCCTGCACTTCGGCCGGCATCGCCCCACGGGCGTCGCCAAAGCGCGCCGCGAGGTCCTGGACGTGGGCGATGAGAACGCGCGACTCGGCGGGCGGCGGTTCGGGCTCGCGCACCAGTTCGGCGGCGACGGTGTAGCAACCGCGGCTCAGGTCGAACTGGCCCAGGCGGGCGCGCTGGAGTCCTTCGAGCACCACTTGCACGCTGCCGCTCGGTTGCCGCTCGGTCGAGACGATCATCGCCAGCGTGCCGACGCCGTGGAGATCTTCCGGCAAGGGGTCGTCGACATCGCTTTCGCGATGCGCCGTCACCACCAGCCGCCGGTCGCGCGCCATGGCGTCTTCGACCGCCTGGATCGACCGCGGCCGGCCGACGAGCAAGGTGACGATGTTGCGGGGAAAGATGACGACGTTCTTGAGTGGCAGCAGGGGAAACCTGCTTGGGTACAAATCGTTCAATCGGCTCATTTCAATCCGCCTCGCGTCGCGCCGCCCGGCGCCGTCCGGACCGGCGTGGTGACCACCGGCGGCGTTGTCGGCTCGGCGCCCGCCAAACCGCCAACGTCCTTGGATGCGAACGAGCATGCGCTCGCGTGCCCCCCGGCCGCTTCGCCATCCCTTCAGCAGCAGAGGCTGGGGCAACGACGCATTTCACGTGTACGTACAGTAGGGGAGGCTGATCGCAGCGTCAAGACCGCGTTTCGCGTCCACCCCCAATCGCTTTGCGTACGGTCAATCATGCCACCGAATGGCCGATCGTGCGACCCCCATCCGGGCGCCGCTGCGCCGTCCGCCGGCCTGAAAAGCCACGAAGGCGCTCCAGAGGGAGGGCCTTCGTGGCGCAACATCGATGAGTTCGTCACAGATCGGAACGATGCCTACGGCAGCGCGTAACTGCCGGAATTGGACGAGCCGATCGAGCCGGCGATGTTGCCCAGCAGCGTGTCGTCGGAGGTCGAATTGGACGCGTCGCCGGTGGCGACCGGTTTGGCCTTGACGTGCACGCTCTCGTAGTTGCTGAATGGTTGATCGAGCTGGAACGGCGCCTGACCCACGCCATGATCGTCGACCTTGACCTCGGTCAGCGGCACGAGTTTGCCGTCCTTGACGACCATCATCTCGTACGATGTCGCCGGACTGGTTTGCTTGCTGTTCAGGTCGATCCGGACCATGCCGTTTTTCTGATCCGCGCCGAGGATGATCTCGCCTTCGGCTTGCGGCGCCAAAGTTCCGGGGGAAAGCGAGTAACTTGTCGCCCCGGCTCCGAAGTTGGCCAGTTGCGCTTGCAATTGATCGACGGTCGCCGATTGCTGGGCGACCTGCCCGCGCAATTGCATGCCCCAAACGCCGCTGGCGACCAGGGCGACCAGGAGCGGCACGGACAGTGCCGACGCCACCCAACTGAACCGGGAATCGCCACGGCGAGCGAATCGCGGATGGGCGATATCCGCCGGCACGGCGGCAACCGGCCGCGACGCCGGGAGCGTCACCGCCCGCGGGAGGCCGCGCCGCGCCTGGGTCGGCAGGCTGGCGTCGGCCGCGGCGCGCTGCGCCTGTTCGATCCGGGAAAAGAGGGCGATCTTGATGTCGGGCGATGGCGTGGCGCGCGGCATCGTGAACGGAATCAAGCCGACCGTGCGCATGTCTTCCGCGAGCAAATCGGCGCAGCGTTCGCAAAACCGGACGTGCCGATCGACCACGTCGCGCTCGAATTGATCCAGCGCGCCGAGCGCGTAGCCGGGGATCAATTCATCGACGTGGCCGCCGGGCCCGACATCGAGATCGCTCGCGACTGTGCTGCCGCCAATGCGGTAGCGCCGCCGGATCTCCGATGGGCGCCTGCTCTGCTCGCTCACGCCAACTCCATTCCATCGCTGCCGAGCGCCTCGCGCAACTTCTGCAACCCGAGGCGCATCCGCGTCTTGATCGTGCCAAGCGGCTCTTGCAGCGTTTCCGCGATCTCGCGCTGCGTCAGCCCCTGGTAATACGCCAGTTCGATCGCTTCCCGCTGCGGCGCGGGAAGCTGGTCCAGCGCTCCCGCGATCGTTTCGCGCAGGGCGCCGAGCCAGACCTCATCTTCGACATCGGCGCCCGCCCCCGTATCGGCGACGGCCGCCAGCACCGCTTCCGGTTCTTC
This sequence comes from Thermomicrobiales bacterium, assembly GCA_025928535.1. GTDB lineage: Bacteria > Chloroflexota > Chloroflexia > Thermomicrobiales > UBA6265 > JAICJJ01. Next base: position 3,564 of record JAICJJ010000193.1, on the reverse strand, counting down.
GCTTTCGGCTTTCTGCGGCCGCCGCCGCCGCTTCCGAATTTCGTCGATCGCCAGGTTGTGCGTAATGCTCAGGAGCCACGTGATGAACGTGCCTCGTTTCGCGCTGAACGCACTCCCTTGCTGCCACGAGCGGAAGAAGGCTTCTTGCAGCACTTCTTCCGCGAGTTGCCGATCGCCGACCAGCCGCAACGCGAAGGAAAACACGACGCTCGAATACCGGTCGTACAGGACTTCAAGCGCTCGCGCGTCTCCCTCCGCCGCGCGACCGATCAGATCGACGTCACTCAATTCGATGAAGCTGGGCGACTGCCCCAACTCACCGCCGGCCGGCATGGCCATCCAGTTCTCCGTGCCGGCTCTGTTTCGATCTACGACAGAACCGGTCGATTTGGATTTGCTTTGACGTGTGTGAACTCAACCTTCCCCCTTGCCGGCGCCGCGCTCCGGATCGACGGTCGGCCGGGGACACACGGGAGCGACGGCGGGGACTCCAGTCTACCGTATCGGACGGCCCGCGCCGGCGGCGGTCGGGCCGAACGACTCGTGGACGCCAAGACCGAGCGCCTCACGCGCGTCCGCCACGACGTAGAGCGATCCCGCGACGACGACGAGCGGCGCGCCGTCCGCGGATGCCTGGCGCCGGGCGAGCGCGAGCGCTTCTTCGGTCGTCTCGGTTCGGCTGACGGCGGCGGCTGGCAGCGCGGCCGCGATCGACTGCGCGACCGTCAGGGCGTCGGCGGCGCGTGGATTGGACGACCGGGTCGCGATGAACGACGCGGCGACCGGGGCGAGCGCGGCGGCGAGCGCGGCGGCGTTCTTGTCTTTCGAGATGCCGAGTACGAAGCGAGCGCGCCGATCTGGAAAGGCGGCGGCGAGGGCGGCGGCGAGGGCGCTCGCCGCGGCCGGGGTGTGCGCTCCGTCGAGCACGATGTCGATGCCATCGACGGCGATCCGCTCGAAGCGGCCCGGCCAGCGCGCGGCGGCAAGCCCCTGGCGGATGGCCGCGGCGTCGATGCGCAATCCAGTCTCGTTCGCCTGCCAGAGGGCTGCGACCGCGGTTCCGGCGTTTTCCCATTGAAACGCGCCGGGCAAGCCGAGTTGCAAGTCGGCCAACTCGCCCCATGGCCCAACGGCGCGAAATGCGTCACAGGTTCCTTCAACCTGCCAATCGCGGCCGCCCAGGAGGAGTGGGCTGCCGAGCCGCCGGGCGGTTTCGACGAACACCTCGGCCGCTTCCGCCGCCTGCGGCGCGACCGCGACTGGACGGCCCGGCTTGATGATGCCGGCTTTTTGGGCCGCGATGGCGGCGAGCGTGTCGCCGAGCACGGCGGTGTGCTCGAGATCGATCCGGGTGATGACCGCGACCGTGGGGCTGACGACATTCGTCGCGTCGTAGCGGCCGCCGAGCCCGACTTCGATCACCGCGACGTCGCAGCCGGCTTCGGCAAATGCGAGGAAGCCCATCGCGGTCAGGAGTTCGAAGGTCGTGACGCGGCCGAGATCGGGAATCTCCTGTTCGATGCGCTCGGCGGCGGCGGTCGCCGTGGCGGCGAGTGACGCGAAGCGGGCTTCGCTGACCGGTTCGCCACCGATCGCAATTCGCTCGCGAAACGCATGGAGATGGGGCGATGTGAAGCGGCCGGCGCGATAACCCGCGGCGCGGAGCGCGGCGTCGAGCAGCGACGTCGTCGATCCCTTGCCTTTGGAGCCTGCCACATGGAGCATCGCCGGCCCGCGCTGGGGGTCGCCCAGCGCGTGCATCAGGGCGCGGACCCGCCGCATCCCGCGCTCCGCCTGGTCCGGGTCGCCAAACGGGTTCGAAATGTAGCCGCGCTCATAATTCGAGCGACGCCAGAGTTCGTCGAGCGCGTCGGCGTACGTCCAATCCATCGCTGCGAGCGGCTCCTTTCGCCGACGGTCGCGGCCTTTGCCGCTCGGGCATGGTAGCGTGATTCTTGCCGGACCGTTGACGATCTGGCATGCTCAGCGCGGGGGGCCGTGATGGTCGGACTGCGATGGGGAGGGAACATGGCGGCGACGCCGGCCGGCGACCGTCAACCGAGTGCCGGATTGTCACCAGACTCCGAATGCGGACATGACCAGCGCCGTTCGCGGCTCTGGCTCGGGAGCGCGACGGCGGTGAACGCGGCGTCAGCCGCCGCGTGGGTCGGTCAGGCCGGCGCGTGGCCGGTTTCGAGGCGGTGATCCGGCCGATGCCGGGCCGATTCGCGCCGAAACAACGACACGCCGGACCCGCGCCCTTCACCAGCGCGTGGGGCCAGGCGCCGGCAGCGCCGGAGCCCGCGACCGAGGCGCCTCGCTTTTCGCTGCCGAGTTGGGCTCCGGAAGAACGCGCCATCAGTTCGGGCCTGGTCTTGCTGGTCGCGCTCCTGATCGCCTTGATGGCGGGTTTGGGAGCCCGCGGCACGATCGGCGTCGCCCCCACGGTCCATCGTTCCGGCCCGCCGCTGTCCAATTCCGCCAGGGTCGCGCCGCAGCCTGCGTCTGACCGCTCCGCTCCCGCGGCGCAATCGTCGCCGACGGCCGCCGCCGTCGTCGTCAGCGACCTTGCGTCTCCGGCCGCCGTGGTGAATCTGAACCCGCCGACCGAGCCGCCGATGGCGACGATGGCCATCGACACGCCAACCCCGGCGCCGCCGCCGGCCGACGGCAGCCTCCTGCCGACGTACCGCATCGTCACGTATTACGGGCATCCGCACGACGAGCACATGGGCATCATCGGCGAGTATTCGAAAGAAGAGATCGCGCAGCGGCTCCAGACGGAAGCGGCCAATTACGAAGCGGCCGATCCGAGCCGGCCGGTGATCACGGCGTTCGAACTGATCGCCACCGTCGCCCAGCAAGACCCTGGCCCGGACGGCACCTACATCCTCGACACCGACATGGACACCCTGAAGGAATACGCCGACTACGCCCGTGATCACAACATGCTGGTCTTTCTCGACTTGCAGATTGGCCGGGGCACGGTGGCCTCGGAAATCGAAAAGGTGCGCCCCTTGCTGGAGCGGCCGAATGTCCATCTGGCGCTTGACCCGGAATTCGCGATCGGACCGGGGGAGCGGCCCGGCGACAACATCGGCTCGCTGCCGGCCGAAAGCATCACCTACGCCCAGCAATATCTGGCCAAGTTGTCGCACGATCTGGGGCTGCCGCCGAAGATCCTGATCGTCCATGAATTCCGGGAAGACATGATCGGCGGCAAAGACCAACTCGCGCCCGTGCCAGGCGTCCAACTGGTGATCGACGCGGACGGCTTTGGCGAACCGGAATTGAAGACGCAGGTCTACAACATTCTGGTTCGCGATCAGCCGGTCCAGTTCGGCGGGATCAAGCTTTTCTACAAGCAGGATCATCCCTTGATGACCGCCGCCGAAATCCTCGCCCTCAAGCCCCCGCCGGACGTGATCATTTACCAGTAGGCGTCGAGTTCGGAGTTCCCTCACCCCCGATCCCTCTCCGGCCGCAGCGGGAGAGGGGAGACGGGATCGTGCTCCCCTCGCCCATCGCAATGGGCGGGGAGCCTTTTGGGCCGCGGCGGGGGGT
>JAICJJ010000548.1 GCA_025928535.1 Thermomicrobiales bacterium | reverse complement strand
TCGGTGGTGATGCCGGTGATCTACACGCTCACTCCCTTACTTGACGGTCCCATCATCCGGCCGATTATCGGTTTGCGCGGGCTTTCACGCCTTCGACTGCCGCTGGCTGTAATCCCCGCGCTACCATCTCATTCGCAGGCTGAAACCTACGCTACCCCACTACTGACTGATCCACCATTCCGACTCGCGCAATGAGCCCCAGACATTCGGGAAGCCCTGGATGCGCTTGTCGAGGAGGAAATTGCCCAGCTCGAACCACATGTAGCCGAACCACGCCGATTCGTACATCAGGTTCTGCGCCTTGACGAACAGTTCCTGCCGGGTTTTGTCGTCGTACGAGGCGTCCGCCTGGTTGAGGGTGTCGAGGAGGCCGGGCACCTTCGCGCGGCTGTATGCCGAGTTGCCGCCCTCCGCCCAAGTGACGAGCAGGTCGTTCGTCGGGTCCACCGCGACGCCACTGAGGCGGGTCGCCATCTCGAAATCGTTGTTGATGCGCACCTTGTCGCCCCAGGCGACCCGCTCGACGATATCGAGGTTGATTTTCACGCCGATTTTGTCGAGCATCGCCTGGATCAGTTGCGCCTGCTGCGTGTCCACCTCGCGGTTGTGCGCCGTCAGCCGCACGGTGAGCGGCAAGGTCACGCCGGAGTCCTTGATGAGCGCCTTCGCCTTGTCGAGGTCGAACCCGTAGGCGGGCACCGTGTTGTCGTAGCCGATCGCGCCCGGCACGAACTCGTAGGGGAGCGGGATGCCGATCCCCTGGCCGAGCGCCTTCGCCATCGAGTCGCGGTCAATCGCGTACTCGATGGCCTGGCGCAGTTTGAGGTTATCCTTGAACGGGGGCTTGATCGCGTTGAAGAAGAACTGCCGCTTGGAGCCGGCGTACGGCGACTCGATGTAGCGCGCGGTGGCGATCTGCTTCGCCGCCGCGACGTTGCGCCCCGGCACATTCTGCATGAAATCCGCCGTGCCGGCGCGCATCTCGTTGAACTGCGTCGTCGCCTCGATGATCACGCGGTATGTCGCGCCGTCCGTATACGGGAGGGGCTTGCCGTCCGCGCCCATCTGCCAGTAGGACTCGTTCTTCGTCACGACCAGTTTGTCCCCGGAGGCGAAACTGACGAACTTGAAGGGGCCGGTGCCCACAGCGTTCGTCTTCAGCCAATCCTCCCCGTGGTCGTCGGCGGCCTTCTTCGAGACGATTGCGGTGTTGTCAATCGCGTCGCTGAGCGAACTGAGGATCGCGTCGCTTGGCCGGGTGAGGTTCAGTTGCACCGTGAGGGGATTGATCGTCTGCGCGGGGTTGTTCTTGTCCACGGCGGGCAGATAGTTGGCGGCGAAACTCTTGGGGTTCTGCACCATCCGCTTGAGATTCCAGACGATCGCGTCCGCGTCCAGCGGCGACCCGTCGTGGAACTTCACGTTCTCTTGCAGTTTGAAGACGATGGTGTTGCCGGACACGTCCCACGATTTCGCCAGTTGCGGCTGCACCGCGAACTGGCCCTGGGCGTTCGGCCGCCATGCCAGGAGCCAGTCGTAGCACGCGCTCGCCGTCGGGCCGCTGGCGAAGATCGGGTCCATCGAGACGAAATCGTTGATCTGCATGATGCGCAGTTGCCCGCCACGCTTGATCGCCCCACCCGCCGCCGTCGGGTTCGCCACCGAAACGGCGGACGCGGCCGCGACGGTCGGCGCGGCCGACGACGCGCTCGCCGCCGTGGCGACGACGGCGGCCGGTGTGACGATCTGCGGGACGATGGCCGCCGTCGTCGGCGGCTTGCCCGCCGCGGTCGGCGTCGCGGTTTTCGTGCCCCCGCACGCCGCGAGGATGCTCGCCGCCGCCATGCCGCCGATACCGGCCAGCGCGGCGCGGCGCGAAACCCGTGCTCCCGTAGGCATGATGCCCTCCCTTTCCGGCCGCCGACGGTTCAGCGGCCACCCCGGTGCTTCAGCCGTGGATCGAGCGCCTGCCGCACCCCATCGCCGACGAAGTTGAATGCGAGGACCGTGACGAAAATCGCGATCCCCGGCGCGAACGCCAACCATGGCGCGGTTTCCAGATACTGCGAGCCGGAGCGCAGCATCGCGCCCCAACTCGGCGTCGGCGGCACGACGCCGACGCCGAGGAACGAGAGCGACGCCTCCGTGACGATGGCGGTCGCGATCATCAGCGTCGCCTGCACGATGATCGGCGCGGTGACATTCGGCCAGATATGGCGGGCCATGATGACGCGCGGCGGGACGCCGATCACCCGCGCCGCCGCGACGTATTCCCGCTCGCGCTCGGAGAGGGTCTGCCCGCGCGTCAGCCGCGCGATCGTCGTCATTGAGACGAAGCCGATGGCGATCATCGCGTTGCCGATGCCGGGGC
>JAICJJ010000078.1 GCA_025928535.1 Thermomicrobiales bacterium | reverse complement strand
CGTCGCAACCCCGTCATGCTGAGTTTGTCGAAGCATCTCGTTCTTCGTGGTGACAGACGACGAGATCCTTCGACTTCGCTCAGGATGACGATGCCGCGCCGCGCTCTGCGCGCCTCAATGTTGCGCGCCCCTGTCGTCAAGGGAGCGGCGTCGCGCGCCGGGCGTAGCCTGTCTCGTCGAAGACGGCCAGCCAATTGAAATCAGCCAGGCTTCGCGGCGTCAGCGGGAAGTAACTGCCGTTCCGCGCGCTGGCCGATCGAGTCGGCAACGCCGCGAGGTCGGTGGCCGGCAACCCTGCGCCCCGATGCGTGGGAATGAGCCGCGCCGGGCCGGGCGCGGCGGTCAGCAACGATTCGAGCGTGCCGGGTTCGGGCTGGCCGATGCCGTTTGCCGCCGAGACGCCGACCGCCGAGCCGATGGCGGCGTAGGCCGGGCCGAGCATTGCGGCCAGATGCGCGCCCGCCGGCTGCCAGGCGAAGACATCGTCGCCGTACCGCATGCTGATCGGTCCGCGTTGCAGATGGGCGTTGTGCGCGAAGGCGAACACCTTCCCGCGGCCGCGCTCGCGGGCGACCATGGAGGCCAGGTTGTCCGCCATCATCGCGTCGCGCAGGCCGAGCAGGTTGGAGACGCGATCGTCGGACGATCGCGCCAACTCGGCGTGGTAGTTCAGCATCTGCCGCGCCGCCGAGGCATGGTGAACGGCCTCCGCGTAACGGCTCCAGCCGCTTTGCGCGACCAGTTCGGGGCGCCGCGCGTGCATTTCGGAGATGAGTTCTTCCGTCTCGATCCGCAACGTGGTCGCGGCCGGCGACAGGCCGATCGCCTGGGTGGGGTCGAGCATCGCCGCCGGGTTTTCCCAGGCGGCGTCCTGGCCAAGGAGCGGCTCGATTCGTTCGCGATGCGCCTGCGCCAGGGCGGGATCGATCGCAGCGAGGTAAGCGAGCGCGAATGCCAGGAGTTGGCGCGGACTGTCGGTTCCCGTCGCTTCGGTCGGGCTGTCGAAGCCGGAGAACGCAATCATGACGGCGTGGGAAGGATCGGTGTTGTAGTCCCGCATCCATTCAACGAGCTCGCGATTGGCTTCGAGCCGGCCGAAATCGTGGCTGAAGCCGGCGTCTCGCACTTCGTCGTACGATGTCGGGCCGCGGCCGGCCACGAAATCGTCGACGAGGCGCGAGCGCGGAAAGCTGCTTTCGATGGCGATGGCGCGGTAGCCGTGCGCTTCGACCAGCCGCTGGAACAGTCGGTTGCGGAAGCGGAGCAATGCTTCCCCGCCGTGCAGCGCTTCGCCGAAGCCGAGCAAGGCGACGGCGTCGCCGAGAGAGGAGATCACCGCATCGACGGCGGCGTTGAACGACGCGGGGTCATCGAGGGTGAACGGGATCGCCTCGGCGGCGATCCAGGCGTCGAGCGTGGCGTACGTCGGCGTGGGGTCAGACATGGAGTGCGGCCTCCTTCGATGTAGTGTCATGCATCGGCGCGCAGCGCGACGCCGCTTCAGGGTGCGCGTCAACGTTGTGGTCCGGCGGACCACCGGGCACGGCATGCCGTGCCCCTACCGACCCGATCTGCACACGCCGTTGACGCGCCCCGTCCATTCAATGTCCTGCCCGTCGCGCTTGCGGCGGCCGACGGCGACCAGAACTGCTGTCGCGCTATCATGATGACCGGACGCGCAACGGAGTCGCCATGGTTGCATCCTCGTCTGGACTCCGGCAGCGGCGCTTGCCGATCTCACGCACGCCGCTCATCGGGCGAGCGGAAGACCTCGCCGCGATCCGCGCCGCCCTGCTCGCTCCCGACACGTCGCTGCTGACGCTGACCGGCGTCGGCGGCGTGGGCAAGACGCGCCTCGCGCTCGCGGCGGGACGCGAGGTTGCCGACGCCATCGCCGATGGCGTCGCCTCCGTTTCGCTGGTGTCCATCCGCGATCCGGATCTGGTCTTGCCGGCCATCGCCCAGGCGCTTGACGCCCGCCCGACGGGCGCCGAATCGCCCTTCGACCGGCTCGCGTCGGTCCTGCACGACCGGGCGATGCTGCTCATCCTCGACAATTTCGAGCAGGTGGCGAGCGCCGCCGCGTTGCTGCCGCCGCTCCTCGATGCCTGCCCGGGCCTCAAATTGATGGTCACGAGTCGGGTGTTGCTGCGGGTCAGCGGCGAACGGGCGTTCGTCGTGTCGCCGCTGGCGCTCCCCGACCCGGCTGATGCGCCCGCGCTGGCGCGAATCGCCAGTGCCCCGGCGGTCCGGCTTTTCGCGGCCCGGGCGCAGGCGGTCGCGCCGGATTTTTCCCTGACCGATCACAACGTCCCGGCGGTTGCGGCGATCTGCCGGCGGCTCGACGGGTTGCCGCTGGCCATCGAACTGGCGGCGGCACGGGTTCATCTGCTGCCGCCCGCGGCGTTGCTGACGCGGCTGGAGCGCCGCTTGCCGCTCTTGCGCGGCGGGGCGCGCGACGCGCCCACGCGCCACCAGACGATGCGCGAAGCGATCGCCTGGAGCTACGATCTGCTCTCCCCGGACGAGCAAACCCTGTTTCGCCGCCTGTCGATCTTCGCCGGCGGCTGCTCGCTCGACGCGGTCGAAGCCGTCTGCGGCGCGGCCGGCGATTGCGGGCCGGACGTGTTGGCCGCCGCCTCGACGCTGCTCGATCAAAACCTGTTGCGTCGGGTCGACGCGCCCGATGGCGAGCCGCGCCTGCTGATGCTGGAAACCGTGCGGGAATTCGCCTCCGAACGACTCAACGACGACGAAGCGGTCACGGCGCGCGACGCGCAGGCCGCGCATGTGCAAAGTCTCGTCGAGCGGGCGGCGTTGCTGGAGCGGCGGCCGGATCAAACGGTCTGGCTCGACCGGCTGGAAATCGAACACGCCAATCTGCGAGCGGCCCTCGACTGGCTGCGGGACCGCGGCCGGCCTTTGGATGTCCTGCAGATCGCGACCTCGCTTTACGAATTCTGGACGATTCGCGGCTTTCCGGGCGAAGGGCGGCAGTGGCTCGAATGGGCGCTCGCCGCGGCGATTGACGTCCCGCCGGACTTGCGGCGGACCAGCCTCTGGATCGCTGCCCATCTGGCCAGTCAGGACGGCGATCAGGAACAAGCCGCTGCCTTCGCCACGGAACTCATCGCCGCGGCGCGCGCCGCCGACGATCGCGTCAATCTCCTGCTCGGCCTCTTCATGCTGTCGCTGGCGATGAACTACACGAGCGATCACCACCGCTCTGAGGCTTTGGCGCGCGAAGCGCTGGCCCTGGCGCGCGCGATGGACGATCCTCGCCTCCCATGGTGCATCAACCGCCTGGGCATCGAGGTCTACATTCGCGGCGATCTGACGGAAGCGGCCGCCCTGTTCGCGGAAGCGCTCGGTCGATTTCGGATCGATGACGGCGGAGTGAGCGATCTCCGTGGCGCGTTCTACGCATCGAGCAATCTCGGGCTGACCGCCCACGCCCGCGGCGATGTTGCGGGCGCGGCGACGCAGTATCGGGAAAGCCTCACGCTTGCCCGCGCCGTCGGCGACCTTGCGGGCATTGCCGAACTGCTGGCGCTCGTCGGCGCGCTCACGGCGAAGATGTCGGCCGAGCGGGCGGCGCGGTTGCTTGGCGCGGGAAACGTCATCAGCGAGCGGATCGGCGAGGCGGTCCAGCCGTACGCGCGCGAATTGCCGAACCGCGCCGAGGCGGCGCTCCGTCGCCGGCTCGGCGAAGCCGCGTTCGAGGCGGCATGGACCGCCGGCCGATCGCTGCCGGTCGCCGCCGCGCTCGACGAAGTGGAGAGCGCGCTCGCCACCGTCGCGGATGCGGCGGCGCTCGGCATCCGCGCGCATGGCCTGACGTCGCGCGAGCACGACGTGTTGCGGCTGCTCGCCGCCGGCCACGCCAACGCGGCGATCGCCGAGACGCTGTCCATCAGCCAGCGCACGGTCACCACCCACGTCACCAACATCTTCACCAAACTCGGGTTGGCGACGCGGGCGGAAGCGGTCGCATTCGCCCACACGCACGATCTCGCTTGAAACGGCGTCCGCGCCGCCGACCGCCTACGTACCGGTACGCAGAGCGACGATTCGGTCGTTCCGGAAAACTACGTCTGCCCCACGATGGTGAATCGACCGCGAAGGCGCAGGCTCGTCCTGTCGCCGGGCGGCGCGCGCCGCAATCGACCACGGCGACGTCAGCGGTCCAGGAGATGCGCCATGTGGACGAAGCCAGCGATGAAACCAACGCTCGTGGCCATCGCGTGTTTTTTCGTGACGATCGGCGCCGCCGCTTTGCCCGGCGCGGCGCGGGCGACCGGGGGCGCGTCGATGACGCGAACGCAGACCGAAGCGACGATGGCGGCGTTCGCCGCAGCGCTGTCCAGCGACGCGGCGCTGGAGGGCTATCTGGCACCGGACGCGACCTTGATCTCGATCGACGACGGGCGGCAAGTCACCGGGGTGGCCGCCGTCGCCGAGGCGCTCGCCGCGCTGCACGGCGGGCCGCTCGCCGCCCATTCCCGGGTGACGAGCCTCGTCGTCGGCGATGGATCGGCCATGCTGGAAGCGTCGCTCGACGGCGTTCAGGTCGGCGCGTATGGCGGCCGGCCAGCGACCGGGCGGGTGGTGCACGCGCCGTATGCCGCCAGCTTCGACTTGAGCGGCGGCCGGATCGAGGAAATTCGTCTCTACTTTTCCGTGAGCGCCGTCCAGCGGCAACTCGGCGGGAAGCCCCGCATCATGTAGCCGGGGACGAGTCGGGGAGTCGGGGAGTCGGCGAGCCGAAGACGACGAGTTCCCTCGACTGCGCTCGGGATGACGGTGGGGGCGCGCGGCGACACCCCGCGCAAAACTTCGGCGGACCCCATGTAGCCAACGTCCCGATATTGGCCGAATCGTGCGGCAGGCTGGGCCCGAGGGCAGCCGGGCGCGCGGTTGCGCGGGGCCGCTCACGCGGCGCGGCGTGCCCGGGCGATGGCGGTGTTCCGTTCGGCCAGCCGCAAGAGCGCGTCGGCGAGGAGCGCCAGCGCCGTGATCGCCACCGCCCCAGTCAGGATGCGCGACGGGTCGTCGCGGGTGATCCCCTCGAAAAGGAGCGTGCCGAGGCCGCCGGCGTTGATCCAGGCCGCGACCGAGGCCAAGCCGATGGTGGAGACGAAGGCGGTCCGCACCCCGGCGATGGCGACCGGCAGCGCCAGCGGCCAGCGGACGTCGCGGAACACCTGCCAGCCGGTCATCCCTTGCCCGCGCGCCGCTTCCAGCGTCGCCGCGTCGACGCCGCGCAACCCGGCGACCAGATTCCGCACCAGAAAGATCTGGGCGTAGGCCGCCAGCGCGATCAGCGCCGGCGTGCGGCCGATGCCGAGCGTCGGAATCATGAAGGCGAGAAACGCGAGGCTCGGCACCGTGTAGATGGCGCCGAGCAGCCCGAGGATCGGCAGCGTCAATCGCCGCCAGCGCGCCGCCGCCGCGCCGAGCGGAATGGCCAGCAGCACCGCGAAAAACATCGCCAGCGCCGACAGGATCAGATGCTCGCCGGTCAGGTCGAGCACCCGTTCCGGGTGACGGAAGAGATAGTCGAGATTCACCGCGTTGGTCTCGCCGTCCCGGCCGCAACGTCGTCAGCCAGTTCGGCGTTGGGCGTGCTGACGGCCTGGATCGCGGCCAGATCGAGCGTGCCGACCGGCCGGCCATCGTCATCGACGACGGTCAGCGCCGGCACGTCGTCCGCCAGCAACTGGCTGAGATCGGCGCGCAGATCGCTCCGCATGGTCACGGTCGGCGTGTCGGGCCGCGGGCCGCCGGGGCCGAGCGGCCGCATCGCCGTCGCCGCCGGGATCAGGCTGAGGCGCCGCAACACATCGTCCGCCCCGACCAGATCGGCGACGAAGGCGTCGGCCGGGTCGAGCACGATCGCCAGCGGCGTGTCGTACTGGACGACCCGGCCGGTCCGCATGACGACGATCCGGTCCGCCAGCCGCACCGCTTCTTCGATGTCGTGGGTCACGAAGAGCGTCGTCTGCCGCAATTGCCGGTGAATCCGCCGCACTTCGTCTTGCAGCCGCGTCCGGGTGATCGCGTCGAGCGCGCCGAACGGCTCGTCCATCAGCACCATCGTCGGATCGGCCGCCAGCGCCCGCGCCAGGCCGACTCGTTGCTGCTCGCCGCCGGAGAGTTGCATCGGATAACGCATCCGGTATTCGGCCGGCGGCAAACCGACCAACTCGAGCAGATCGTCGACCCGCGTCGCGATCCGCCGTTTGTCCCAGCCGAGCAGGCGCGGCACGGTGGCGACGTTTTCCCAGACGCGATAGTGGGGAAAGAGCCCCGCCTGCTGAATGACGTAGCCGATCCGGCGGCGCAACTGCGGCGCCGGTTGGTCGGCGATCGGCCGGCCGTCGATCGCGATCCGGCCGCTCGTCGGCTCGTAGAGGCGGTTGACCAGTTTGAGCAGCGTTGTCTTGCCGCAGCCGGAGGGGCCGAGCAAGACGACGAATTCGCCCGGCGCGACCGTCAGGCTGACGTCATCGACCGCCGGCCGCGCCGCCCCGGAAAAGACCTTGCTGACGTGTTCGAACGCAATGGCGGACGCTCCGCCGCGTGATTCCGTTTCGATGCTGCACCGTCCGTCGGTCTCGTCCGAACCGCCTGGGGCCGGCGCTTCCGCGATGCGTCGGGGCGGAAGCGCCGGCAACCCGCCCGGCGTCACGAGACGAGTTTGTTTTCCTGCAAGAACGCTTTCGCCACGTCGGCCGGCTCGGCTTTGTCCGGGCCGTCCACCTTCCAGTTGAGCCCGCTCATCACGGCATCGGTCAGGAGCGGGGCGACCTTGTTCAGCGTCTCGGCCAGGTTCGGATACGCCGTCAGCGTCGCCTGCCGCACGACCGGCGCGACATGATAGGGCGGCCAGAGCGCCTTGTCGTCCTTGAGCAAGACCAGGTTCATGCCGGCCACCTGCCCGTCGGTGCCGAAGGCGAGGACGACCTGCGCCTGGTCGTTTTGCAGCGCCTGATAGCGGATGCCCGGCTCGACGCTGAGGACGTTGCCGAACTTCATGCCGTACGCCTGCTCGAGGCCTTTCAGCCCATCCGGCCGCTCCACGAAATCGGACGGGGCGACGATCGTCAGATCGCCGGCGATCTTGGCCAGATCGGAAATCGTGACGATCTTCTTCTCGTCGGCGAACGCCTTTTTCACCGCCAGCGCCTGGGTGTCGTTGAAGGGCGACTGGTCGAGCCAGACGAGGTCGAATTGCTTCTTGTAGTCGTCCTTGACGATCTGGTAGACGCGCTCGTCGATGCTGCCCGCCATCGGCGTCGCGCCGGTTGCCGCGCCCGCTTCGGGCGTCGCGTTCTTGATCGACTCGATCGGGATGTTCAGCACGACCGTCAGGCCGGTGCCGGTGTATTCGGGATAGAGATCGATGTCGCCTTTGACGAGGGCGGCTTGCGCCACCGCGGTGCCGCCCAGATTGAGCTTGCGTTCGACCGGGATGCCGGCGGCTTCCAGCATCTGGGCGTACATTTCGCCGAGGATCAATTGCTCGGTGAAGTTTTTCGAGCCGACCTTGACCGGCTGCTTGGCTTGCGCCGCGACCGTGGCCGCGCCGCCGCGGGCGATCGTCGTCGCCAGCGCAATCCCCGCCGCTCCCTTCAGGACATCTCGTCGCGAACTCACGCGCGCTCCCTTTCGTTCCGCCGCCGCGCGCCTCAGGCGCCGCGCGACAACGCCAATCCGGGCGGCGTCACCCGCCGCTCCACGACGTTGAGCGAGCCTTCCACCAGCAGCGCCAGCAGCGCGACCGGCGCCGCTCCGACCAGCAACAAACGGTTGTCGAGCAACGTCAACCCGCTGGTGATGAATTGGCCGAGTCCACCCGCTCCGATGAACGCGGCCAACGTCGCGCTGCCGATCACCTCGACCGCGGCCGAACGGACGCCGGCGACGATGATCGGCAACGCCAGCGGAACCTGCACTCGCCAGAAGAGTTGGGCCGGGGTCATGCCAAGGCCGCGGCCGCTTTCCAGCGCAGCCGGATCGACGCCGCGCAACCCGGCGTCGGTGTTGATGACGATCGGCGGCCCCGCCAGCAACGTCAGCGCGACGAACGCCGGCCGGACGCCCAGGCCGAGCCACGGCAGCAGCAGGAAGAGGACGGCCAGGCTCGGCACGACCCGCGCCGCCGCGACGACGCCGAGAATGGTCGGCGCGGTTTTGGGCGAGCGCGCCGCCAGCACGCCAAGCGGGAAAAAGATGACGATGGCCGCCGCCAGCGAAAAGGCGCTGAGGCGCAAATGGACCGAAACCGCATCGGCGAACCGATCCGGATTGTCCAGGATGTATTGCCAACTCTGGCGGAGCAGATCCATTCCGCCCTTTCGCCGCGCCGCCGCCGGCGCCGCCCGCACCCTACCACAGATTCGGGGGCGTTCCCCTGACCGCGGCCCCGACTTGCCGCAATGCGCGTGCCGCGACGACGAGTCGGGGAGTCGGGGAGTCGGGGAGTCGAGAAGTCGAGAAGTCGAGAAGAGACGAGCGAATCCATCGTCAGCCCGAGCGAAGTCGAGGGATCTCGTCGTTTCTGGATGCAGAGGACGAGATGCCTCGACAAGCTCGGCATGACCGCATGATCGCGTGGACCGGCGCCCTTCTCCTCGACTTCTCGACTTCTCGACTCGCTCGACTCGCCGTCTCCTATACTCGCCCCGATCGCGCGGAGGGACCGATGGACGAGTTTTCGCCGGTCGGCGGCGACGACGGAATGCGGCCGCCGGATGAATGGGCCGAGTTGCTGGCTCGCAGCGTCGCTCATCTGGCGGCGCAATTGACGGTGGGGCAAATTCGCTTGCGCGCCCTCGGCAGCGTCTTGCACGAGCGGGGCGAGATCGACGCCGAGACAGTCGCGGCGCGCGTCCGCGCCATCGCCGCGGCCGATGGCGGCGCTATCTTGCGTGAAAATCTCGGCGAGCCGCTGGCGCAGGTGATCGACAGCGACGCGCTCGAACGCGACCTCGTCGCCTATCTGACCGAAGCCGGCGCGAATTGACGGCGGGCCAGGCGGCCAGCGGCCCGGCGCCGGAGCCCGGCGGCGCCGGAAGCCCGG
>JAICJJ010000041.1 GCA_025928535.1 Thermomicrobiales bacterium | reverse complement strand
GGAGCCATGCGTCTGCTCCGGAGACACGTAGCGCCTGCGATCGTGCTGCGCCCGACGTCCGGCGCGGGCCACGCTGGTCGATCGCAAGCAGTGCGCCATTGCGGGATTCCTCAACGGCGTGTTGGCGTAGATCGGCGACAATGGCGCGGGGCAGAGCGGCGCTCGATCGGCGCGAGGTGGTGGAGAAGGCAACCGGCGATGAAAACGCTGCTCATCTTGCGGCACGCCAAAGCCGAGCAAAACGCGACGCACGGCGACCGGGCGCGCACGCTCACCAAACGGGGCCGGCGCGACGCGGCGGCGGTGGGCGCGCACGTCGCGGACACGCTTGGGCGCCCCGACGCGATCGTCTCGTCGGACGCGGCGCGAGCTCGGGAAACGGCCGACGCGGTCGCGTCCGCGGTTGGCTTCGGCGACGCCGTCACAATCGAGCCGGACATTTACGACGCCGATGTGGCGACCCTGGTCGCGGTCGTTCGCGCCCTGCCGGATGCGGCCGATTCCATCGTGCTGGTCGGCCACAATCCCGGGTTCGAGGAATTGACCGCCGCTTTGGCCGGCGTGGATGAAGACGAGGTCCGTCTGCCGACCGCCGGATTGGCCCGGCTCGAATGCGACCTCGCGCGGTGGAATGATCTGAGGCCTGGCAGTTGCCGCCTGCGCGACATAACGGCGCCTCGTTCGAGCGGCTGATCCGGTCGCCCAAGGAAAATCGCAGGGGAGCCTGTCGATTGCCGAGGCAGCCCGGTCTTGGGACGGTTGGCTCCCTCGCGACCGGCGACAACCTGTCGTGCTAGCATGCTCGCCGGCTGCTTCCCTGCATCGGGACACGTTGGCCCGATCAATCGCCGGTTGCCCGCGATTCGAAATCCAGACGCCGATCGTAGAGAGCGCGGAATGGACGATTCCCGATTCGATGCGTTGGTCGCTCGCCTGGCGGGAAGTGCGAACCGGCGGGAGATTGTCGTGGCGGCGCTGGTCGCCATGACCGCCGCGCCGGTTGATCGCGCAGGGGCCGCAGGGCGGCAGCGCTGCATCGGGTTGCAACAAAGTTGCTCGTCGGCGAAAGGCTGCTGCCAGCCGACGCGCGGCAAGGTCGCCTGCCGGCTACTGCTCGGCGCGCTGACGAAGGATCGAACGTGCTGTGGACTCGCCAAGGTCAGTTGCACGACATCGGGCGCCTGCTGCCCCACGTTCGGCTGCAATCGGGACACGCATCGCTGCGTCCATTGCCGGCCCGGCGGCGCGAGTTGCGTGACTGGCGGCCTGATCGATGGCGTGCTCTGTTGCAGCCTCGTTGAGACGGGCGGCATTTGCGGGCCGTCATGCCGAAGGACAACGGATTGCGCTTCTGGCCAGCAGTGTTGCTCCTTGCAGGCGAGTTATCCCGGCTATCCATTCGGATTCTGTTCGGAAACGTGCGAGGTCTAGACCCGGCGTCCGCCGCCGTTACCCTGGTCATGCTGAGCTTGCCGAAGCATCTCGTTCTCTGAAACAACCGGCGCGGAGATCCTTCGCTGCGGCTGGTCCGAAAATGCGGCATAGGTCAGGCCGCGTGCGGTTGGAGGATGACGTGGTAGCCGAGGGCTTCGAGCGCCAGCACGTGCTGGCGCTGATCGAGGCGGCGGGTGAGCGGCCCGCGGCGCGTGGGCTCCGGTTCGCGGTAGACCGTCCCATCGCGGAGCAGGTAGTAGACGATCTCCAAGATGTGGCGCGCGAGGGCGATGGCCGCCTTCTTGCCTCCCAGCCGTTCCTTGAGGCGACGGTAGCGCCGCCCCAAGGCCGTCTCCTTGGGGCGGCCGGCGGCTTGGGCCGCTTCCACCAGCGCCGTGCGCAAGGCGCGGTTGCCCCGGCGCGTCTTGCCGGAACGGCGTTTGCCGGCACTCTCGTCCTGCCCTGGACAGAGCCCGGCCCAACTGGTCAGGTGGTCGGCGCTGGCGAAGCGCGCCACGTCCGGCCCCACTTCGGCCAAGATCACCTCGGCGGTTTGCTGGCCCACGCCGGGAATGGTGTCCAACCGCGCCACCGCCGCCGCGTCGGCCAGCGGGTGGGCCGCGATCGCGGTCTCCACCGCGGCGATTTGGCCATCGAGGAAGGCGATGTGCGCCAGGTGCTGGCCAAGCAGCAGGCGGCGGTGGGCATCGAGGCCCCCGGTCAGCGCCGCCTCCAGCGCCGCCTGCTTGCGCCGCGCCTGCCCCACGGCCAAATCCGCCAACGTCGCCGCGTCCGTTTCTCCGGCCACCAACGCCGCCAAGATGGCCTGCCCCGACTTGCCCAGCAGATCGGTGAGGACGCTGCCCAATTTGAGGTTGGCTCCGTCCAGGGTCTTGTGCAGCCGGTTGACCACTGCGGCGCGGTCTTGGCGCAACGTGGTGCGCTGGCGCGTCAACTCGCGCAACTCTTGCTGCGGCCGGTCGGGGACAAAGCTGGCGCGCAGCAGCCCGTGCTGCAGCAGATCCGCCAGCCACTCCGCATCGCGGACGTCCGTCTTCCGCCGGGGGATGGCCTTGACGTGCGCGGCGTTGACCAGCAGCAGCGTGAACCGCGCCGCCAACAGGTTCCAGATCGGCTGCCAATAGACCCCGGTGCTTTCCATCGCCACGTGCGTGACCCCGGCCTCGGCCAACCAGTCGCCCAGCGCCAGCAGGTCGGCGGTGGTGGCGCCGAACGTCCGCACCACCTTCGCTGGCACGTCAGCGTCGGCCGCCAACCGGCAGGCCACCACGGTCGCCTTATGCACGTCCAACCCACAACAGCGGGGATGCACCACCTCCAGCATGACTCCTCCTCCGCAACCGGAACGCGGGCGAGCGGGATGCCCAGCGAGACCAAGGCTTCTGGTCCACGTGCTCCCCAGCCGGGCTGGGGGCGACAGTCGGTGGTGCCGTGGGGGCATCCGGGGCCAGACTGCATGTACGGGCTCGGGGCGCCAAGCGAAACCACGCCCCTCGTCCACGCGTCCCGCCGTGGCCGCAGCATACCAACGCGCCCATTTTCAGCAGGCGGTGGCGCCCCGCCGGGCATGACGACTGCTGTGAAAAACTCCGTTGTTCATGCCGTGATGGCGCCGCCCCGCGGCATGACGACTCAGGATGACCATGGGCAGCGCGGCCCCGCGCCGCCCCGCGCAAACTGCTGACGCGCACCCATTCCCGGACGCGAAATCGCGTGATCGCTGTACACTGAATCCGCCCCGCTTGGTCGAATCGGTCGATCCACGGCGCGCAGGAGCCGGAGGGCAACGATGACCGTATCCGCCTCGTCGTCCACGACTCATCGCCTGGGCGACGTGCCGCTCTTCGCCGGATTGCCCACGCCGATACTCGACGAACTGGCGCGGGAATCGCGAGTGCGCCGCTATCCCGCCGGTCAGGTTCTGTGGAACGAAGGCGATCCGGGCGACGCGCTGCTGGTGCTGGAAGAAGGGCAAGTGCGAATCAGCCGGTTCACCGCCGTCGGCGCGGAGGTGGTGCTGGCGGTTCAAGACGCGCCGGCGGCCGTCGGCGAACTCGCGCTCCTCGACGGCGCGCCGCGGAGTGCGGCTGTCATCGCCCAACGGCCGGTTGTCGTCCGGTTGTTGCCGCGCAGCCAGTTTTTGGCCCTGTTGCGGCGGGAACCGACGGTCGTCGAAGGTGTCTTGCGGACGCTCGCGGCCATGGTCCGCGCTGGCAACAGCCGCCATGTCGCCACGGTCGGCCTCGACGTGCCGGGTCGGCTCGCCGCCTGGCTGCTGGCGCGCGCGGCGGACGCCGACGGGTCGTCGCCGCGCGCGAGTGAAATCGATATCGGTCGCAGCCAAGGCGAGTTGGCGCTCGAATTGGGAGCCACGCGGTCGACCTTGAACCGGGCGCTCAAACGGTTCGAAACGCTCGGCATCCTGACCGTGCGGGGGCAGACGATCGAGTTGCACGATGCGGCGGCGTTGCGGCCTTACACGGAAGATGCGACCGCGTTCTAGCAGCGGCCGCTCGCGACGGCGTCTCGCCTCGGGGCGATCGAGATGAACGAACGACCGGCCGGCCTCGTCGCGTTTCTCTTCACCGATCTCGAAGGCAGCACCCGCCTCTGGGAACGCTTTCCCGACGCGATGCCGGCGGTTTACCAACGACATGACGCCATCCTGCGCGCGGCCTCGGCGGCGCATGGCGGAGTCGTCTACAAGGTCGTCGGCGATGCGTTCCAGATCGCGTTTCCGGCGCCGGCCGGGGCAGTGGCGGCCGCCATCCTCGCGCAACGGCGGCTCGTGGACGAGCCGTGGCCGATCGACCCGCCGCCGCGGGTGCGGATGGCGCTCCATTGTTGCGAAGTCGAACCGGAGGCGGACGGCGATTACCGAACGCCGGGCCTCAATCGTCTCGGCCGGTTGTTGGCCTCGGCGCACGGCGGGCAATTGCTGCTCAGTCAGGCGATCGCGATGCGATTGCCGGCGGAATTCGCCTTGCGCGATCTCGGGGAGCGCCGGTTTCGGGATCTGGCGCCGCAGCCGGTGTTTCAGGCCGTCGCCGAGGGACTGCCGGACGAATTCGGACCGTTGCGCGGGTTGGAGCGGCAGCGGCACAACTTGCCGTCGCCCGCGACGCGGCTCTTCGGCCGCGATGACGCGCTGGCCACATTGGCAACGATGGTGGACCATCCCGACACGCGGCTGGTGACGATTCTCGGTCCCGGCGGGATCGGCAAGACGCGGCTCGCCCTGGCGCTCGCGGAATGGCTGGCCGAGCGTCGCAACGACGGCGTCTGGTGGGTTCCGCTGGCGGCGGTGACCGAGCCGTCGCTCGTGCTGCCGACCATCGCCGCGGCGCTCGGACTGCGCGAAGCGGCTGGCCAGTCGCCGCTGGCGGCGCTGGCGGATCGCTTCGAAGATCGCGTGCCGGTCCTGATCCTCGACAATATGGAGCAGGTGGTCGACGCGGCGTCCGAGATCGCCGCGCTGCTTCGCGATTGTCCCGGTCTGCAGATCGTCGCCACCAGCCGTGCTCCGTTGCGCATTCGCGGCGAGGCGGAGTTTCAGGCGCCGCCGTTGACGACGCCGGTCTTGCCATGGGGCGCGGCGTCGGTCGATCTCATCGCCGAAGCCGCCGCATTTCCGGCGGTGGCGCTCTTCGTCGATCGAGCGCGAGCGGTGCGACCGAATTTCGCGCTGACCGACGCCAATGCCGACGCCGTCGTCCGCATCTGCCGCCGGCTCGACGGGTTGCCGCTGGCGATCGAACTCGCCGCTGCCCGCGTCCGCATGCTGACGCCGTCGCAAATCCTCGACCGGCTCGACCGGCGTCTGGCGTTTCTCGTCGGGGGCGGCCGTGACGCGCCAGATCGTCACCGCGCCTTGCGGGCGACGATCGACTGGAGCCACGACCTGCTCGACGCGCCGAGTCGCTCCCTGTTCGCGCGCCTGTCGGTCTTCGCGGGCGGCGCGACCATCGAAGCGGTGGAACGTGTCTGTGGAGAGGAGTTGGACGACGATCCGCTCCTGGCGCTTGAGCGCCTGGCGGAGCAAAGCCTCGTCCGCCTCGACGAAGATATCGACGGCGCGACCCGGGTCGGCATGCTGGAAACGATTCGGGAATACGCGGCTGAGCGGCTCGACGCATCGGGCGAGCTCGACCGGATCGCCGCGCGCCATGCCGACTGGCTGCTCGACCTTGCCGCGAAGGCGGAGGCGGGAATGGCGGGAGCGGCGCAAGCCGATTGGCTCGACCGGTTGGAAGCGGACCACGACAATTTCCGCGCCGCGCTCGACAACCTCGAATGGTTGGGTCGGACGGAAGAACGCCTGCGGCTCGCCGGGCTGCTCTGGCGGTTCTGGTGGGTGCGCGGTCATTTGCGCGAGGGCCGGGAGCGGCTGGACGAGGCGCTGGCCGGAGCGCCGGCGGGCAAACCAGGACTGGCGGCCTTGCGCGCTCGCGCGCTCGACGGCCTGGGCGTGCTCGCCGAAGCGCAAGGCGACATCGACCAGGCCGAAACGTCGCATCGCGCGGCGCTCGATCTGTGGCGGGCGATCGGCGATCGGCTCGGCGCGGCGCGCGCGCTCGAAAATCTCGGGCTGATCGCGTTGCACGATCGGGGCGATTTCGCGGCGGCGCGCGGCTGGTTCGACGCCGCGTTGACGCTCTATCGCGATGCCGGCTACGACGCGGGCATCGCATCGGCGCTGGCCAGTCTGGGCGACGTCGCGCTGGCGGAAGGCGATTACGCAGCGGCCGAGGCGCTGCTGAGTGAAACGCTGGCGATGGCCGAAGCGCAGGGCGATCTGCGCGGCATCGCGGCGGGATTGACGAGCCTCGGCGCGCTGGCGTTTTTTCAGGATGACCACGCCCAGGCGGCCATGCGCTACGAACGGAGCCTGCCGCTTTGGCGCCGGCTCGGCGACGCGCAAGGCGAGGCGCTGACGCTCGGCAACCTGGGCGAGGCGCTGCAGCGGTTGAACCAGCGCGATCGGGCCCGCTCGCTCTACCGCGCCTGCCTTGCCGCCTCAGACGATCTGGGCGACCGGCAGGGCGTCGCCTTCGCGCTCTCGCATCTGGGCCAACTGGCCCGGGACGACGGCGACGACGCGGCCGCCATTCGCTTTTATGCCGACGGCATCGCGATTTGCCGCGAGATCGGCGATCAGGCGCGGCTGGCCGAATGCCTGGAGGGTCTCGCCGGCGCGCAGATCGCCAGCGACCCGATGTCGGCGACCATGATCATGGCGTCGGCGGCCACGCTCCGGGAGGAAACCGACCTTCCGCTGCCAGCCGTGCATCGCGCCGCCTACGAACGGGATATCGGCCATTTGCGTGCGGCGCTTCCCAAGGAGAGATTTGACGCGCTCTGGGACGAAGGCGCCGGGCGCTCGCTTGATACGACGATCCGCAAGGCTCGCGCGATCGCAGCGACGAGCGTTCCCGAATTGGTCAATGCGGGCGCCGCATCAAACCACTCTGCGGTCGGGGCGACGCCGACGGCCGGCGGCGCCGATGTCGGCTCATGATCCGCGTCGATCGAACCTACGCCGGACGTCGGCGGGGCAGTCGGGCAGTGCCAATCGGCACACATTGATCGTTCACGCAATGGTCGGCGGATGAGCAGCAATGCCCGTTGCATGTACGGCAGCACAGGCCGTTGCCGTTGTTATCTCCGTTGTTTTCGCCGGCCGGATTGCATTTTTCATCCGAGTAGCAGCACTGATTGCCGTTCGGGTCTCCTTGGGGAGCCTGGCACAAATTCGCCTTCGGACAGCAGCCGATCGAGACGATGGCGCCGCTATTGGGATCAATTTTCTTCACCAGACATGATCCCTGACCGCAACAATCCTTGCCGCAGCGCTTGTTCTTTTTGCACCGCGTACGAGCGTCTGCGCCATTGGATCCCGCGAGATCGGCGCCGACGACGGCGAGCGGCGCGAGCAGCGCCAGACGGCGCGAGGTTCTGGGCAGCGTCAGCCGGCGGGTCAGTCGATCGAATTGTTCAGCGTCCATGAGTCACCTCCAGGCGCGACCGGCGAGCGATGCGGGCGAGCAACCGGCATGTTCGATTCGCAGTGTAGCGATTCGGCGGATCGATCGAAAACGGCCTCCTGACGATCGGCGAGCGCGGCAAGACAGGCATGTCCAGCCATATTGTTCATGGAACCGTCCGGTTGCGGCCACGCATCGACGTCGATCCCCGCGTCGCGAAAGGTCACCGTTTCGCTCTGCCGCCGGATCGCCTCGGATTGGAGCAGGCGGCGGCACTCGCGGCCGGCGGCGATTGCGCCAAACGTGCGCGACAGGTGCGCGATTGCGTCGCCGTTCATGCCTTCCCCCCCGTGGTTCCCGGTGGTCCGCCAATCGAACCCTGCGACGATGATGCGGCCCGGTGCGCCGTCGCGCGCGATCCGACGGCGCCGGCACGGCGTGCGCCGTGGCACACCCGGCAGGAGCGCGGCGGAGCGGTTCGGCGATGTTCGGGCGTCACAACGGCGAGCGCCGACGAGCTGTCGGCGCCCGGGATTCTCATTGTGAGGGTGCGCTAACTGACCGGGGTGTGCGTGGCGCCGCCGGCTGCATGGCCGGCGCCCGGCGTCCTGGTGGCGTGGCCCGTGCCGCTCGGCACCCCCCCCGGCATCGGAATCATCGTCGGCGGCGGCGGACCGGTGAAGGTGATGTTGCCTGTCTGGATCGTGGTCCCTTTCGGTCCCATGTCGACGGTCACGTTGCTGGTGCTCGCGTGGAGCGTGCCGGGACCGCCGCTGGTGTCGACCGTCACCGTGCCGGTCGCGTTGTGGTGGCCGGCGTGATTCGGCGCCATGCGGCGCGCCTTGGTGACCAGCGGGCTGTTCTCCAGTCGGCCGGCGAGGCCGCCGGCGCCGCTGCTGTGGCCGCTCCCGCCGCCACCGCCGCCGCCTCCACCGCCGCCGCCGCCGCTCGGGGTCGGCGTCGGGGTCGACGATTGGGCCGCGTCAATTTGGTGACCGTCGTTGTTGGCGTGGTGGCCGCCGTGGTGGTGGTTGCGTTGGTGGCGGTCATGCCGATCGTGGCGATCTTGCGACTGGCGCTTGTGCTGGCCGCCTTGCCCCTTCTGGGAACCGCCGTTCGCATTGGATGCGGCGTCGGGGCGACGCGCGGCGACGCTGGCGGCGAACGCCGTCGCGGCCATGCCGGCCGCCGCGGCGATCAACCCGCGCGCCCGTTTGAGCGCCGCCCAGCCGCCGGCCGGCGGATCGTGCGACGTCGTCTCGTCTCGTTCGGATGGCGTCATCGTCCGCGCCTTCCCTTCCCGGCGCGCCCGTGCGGGGAACGCGGGCGGCTCCTCATGTCGATTCTACACGTCTGCCCGTCGGCACGATTGAAACGCATGGCCCTGGCGTCCCGTTCCTTTCAACTCGCACGGGCGCGGCGCTCATGCGGGCGAATCGCTGGCCAGGGCTATCGCCGGTTCGCGGTCCGGAGCGCCGTTTCGGCGGCGTGGAAGCCGCACATGCCATGCGCGCCGCCGCCCGGCGGCGTCGATGCGCTGCAGATGAAGATCGTCGGATCGGGCGTGGCGTAGGGCGACCGGAGCGACATGATTTCGGCGAGCAAGGCGGGCAAATCGCGCGCGCCGCCGTCGATGGCGCCGGCGACGTCGTTCGGGTTCCATCGTTCGAGCGCGAGCGGCGGCCAGACGCGGCGGTCGAGGATGCGATCGCGGAACCCGGGCGCGAAGCGTTCGATCTGGTCTTCGATCCGCGCCGTCATGTCGACCGCCGCGCCGAGCGGAACATGGCAATACGCCCAGAGCGTCTGCTTGCCGGCGGGGGCGCGCGTCGGGTCGAACAGGCTCGGTTGGGCGACGATCACGAACGGCCGCTCGGGGCAGGCGCCGTCGTTGACGGCCCGTTCGCTCGCTTCGATTTCGTCGAGCGTGCCGCCGAGATGCAGCGTGCCGGCCCGGCGGCAGGCCGCTGCCGTCCAGGGCACGGGCGTCGACAAGGCCCAGTCGATCTTGAACGCCGCTGCGCCGTATCGATGCCGCGCGAGGCGGCGGCGAAACGCCGCCGGGAGGACGTCCTGCGCGATCGAGGCGACCTGCGATGGATCGAGATCGAAAAGCCGAATGCCATCCGGCGGCAATTCGGCGATGTTCGTGATTCGGCGTTCGAGGCCGATCGCGCCGCCGAGCGCCGTGAACAGTGACGCCAGCGCGTCGGCGATCGTCTGGGAGCCGCCGGCCGCGATCGGCCAGCCGACGACGTGTCCCAGCAGGCCGAGCAACAGCCCGTATGCCGCTGAAGTCGGCGCCGCGAGCGGGAGAACCGAATGCGCGGCCAGTCCGGCGAAGAGCGCCCGCGTCCGCGTCGTCGCGAATGTGCGGCGCGCGAAGGACGCGGCGGGTTGGAGGCCGGACGCCGCGAACCGGGCCGTAGCGGGCGTCAGCGACCATGGCCGCAACGGAGCGAGGAGCGCCGGCAGCAAACGGGGCGCGTCGCGGGCCAGCGGTTCCATCAGCCGGCGATAGGCGGGGCCGTCGGGGCCGAGGGCGGCGGCCGTCGCGGCGATCGATCGGTCGAGCGCGACGGCGGTCCCATCGTCGAGCGGATGCGCCAGGGGAAGCGGCGGCTCGATCCAGCGCAAGCCATGCTCGGCGAGTGGGAGGCGACCGAAGTAGGGCGAGGCGGCGGCGAGCGGGTGGACCGCCGCGCAAACGTCGTGGATGAAGCCGGGCAGCGTCGCTTCGATCGATCGCAACCCGCCGCCCGGCCGATCAGCCGCTTCATGGATCGTGACGCGGCGGCCCGCCTGGGCGAGGCGAATCGCCGCCGCGAGCCCATTCGGCCCCGATCCGATCACGATCGCGTCGTGCCGGTCGTTTGCCGCCGGCATCGGGTTCTCCTCGCCGATGCGTCGTCCGGTCACGACGCAAAACCTGGGAGCCGCTTCGCGCGTATAGATACATGACGGGAAGATCGCGTATGACTGCCCAAATCGAACGTCCGATGAGCGAGCGGCGCACTGATTTTGTGACATTCGGACAAGGATTGTACGGCAGGGGCGCGGCGCCGCAAAATGATCTGTGGCAAAGCCGCCAGGAGCGGCGGCGAACTTCGGGAAGGGCGCCATCGATTGAGTCGATTGCGCGCAGTGGGATGGAGGGACGGACCATGCGATTGACGATCGGAGCGCTCGCAATTGCGGCGCTCATCGGCGCGGCAATTGGCGCGCCAGCGCGTGCCGGCGCCCAGAGCAACACGTTGATCATTCAGAACGACGGCGTCTCGCAGTCGAACAGCGCGGCCGGCGCGTCGAACACGACGACGCGGCCGGCGGTCAACCAGGCCAGCAAGGCGCAAAAAGACAAGACGCGCAACCCGAATCGTGGGCAGCGCAACAGCAGCGCCAGCCCGGACAACGGCGGCGGCGCGGCGAACGCGCCGGCCGACCAGGGCGCGGCCGGTCAAGGCGCCGCCGACCAGGGCGTGAGCGACTTCGCGCCGCAGGAGAGCGCGCCGACGAGCGATGCGACTGGCAGCGAAACGGCGCCGATCAAATTGCCGAACACCGGCTCCGGCGACCAGGTCGAACTCGGCATCGCGGC
>JAICJJ010000349.1 GCA_025928535.1 Thermomicrobiales bacterium | reverse complement strand
CTGGTCGGCCAGCCGCTGCATCGGCGCTTTCGAGCCTTGGGCGTCTTCGACCAGGCGAACGATCTGCGCCAGCGTCGTGTCGCGCCCGACTTTCGTCGCCCGGAAGACGAAGCCGCCGGTCCGGTTGATCGTCGCGCCGAAAACGACGTCGCCCGGCTCCTTGTCGACTGGCAGACTTTCGCCGGTCAGCATGCTTTCGTCGAGGGTCGATCGTCCTTCGACGACCTCGCCATCGACCGGCACGCGCTCGCCGGGGCGCACCCGCACCAGATCGCCGACGACGACCTGCTCGACCGGCAGATCGCGCTCGACGCCGTCGCGGATCACCCGCGCCTGCTTCGGCTGCAAGCCCATCAGCGCCTTGATCGCTTCGCCGGTTTGCCGCTTGGCGCGCGCTTCGAGCCAGCGGCCGAGCAAGATCAGGGCGATGATGATGACCGCCGATTCGTAATAGAGGTGATACGGATAGCCCCATTTGGCGGCCAGGTCGGGCCAGAGGGTGACGAACGCGCTGTAGCCGTAGGCGACGCTGGTGCCGACCGCGACGAGCGTGTTCATGTTGGTCGCGCCGTGCCGCGCCGCCGCCCAGGCTTGCCGGTAGAAGACCGACCCGGCCCAGAATTGGACCGCCGTCGCCGCGATCAGCAAAAACGGCGCGATGTCCACCATCGGCACGGGCAACGGCACGTACATCAGCGCCATCATCGCCAGCCCGATCGCCAGCGAGATGAGCGATTTGCGCTTCAGGTCGGCGATTTCGCGGTCCCGCTCGATCTCCCGCGGGTCGCGCGGGGCCGGACCCTGCCGCGGCAGATCGGTCGGCAAGACGACCCCGGACGTCGCGGTCGCCGCCATCTCCGGCATGTCGCCGACGCGGTAGCCGGCCCGTTCGACGGCGGCGCGCAGCGTCGGCACGTCGGTCAGGACCGGGTCGAACGCCACGGCCGCCTTTTCGGTGGCGAGATTGACGCTGGCGGCGCGGACGCCGGGCGTCTTCGTCAAGGCGCGTTCGACCCGGTTGACGCACGAAGCGCAGGTCATCCCTTCGATCGGCAGCGCGATTTCGGCCACGCCGTCGGCGTTCGTCTGTGGCGGTTCGGCCGGCGCGACCGGCGCTGGCGGCGCCGGGACGGCCTCCGGCAATTGCGGCACTCGGTAGCCGGCGGTTTCGACCGCCCGTTCGAGATCGGCCACGCTCGCCCGCGCCGGATCGAAGCGGACCCGCGCCCGCTCGGTCGCGAGGTTGACGCTCGCCTCGGCCACGCCCGGAACCTTGTCCAGGGCGCGCTCGACGCGACCCACGCACGAAGCGCACGTCATCCCATCGACGGGAAGCGTCACCTCCCGCAGGGCGCCCGCCTCGTCCGCGCGCGCCGGCGGCGCTCCCGCGTTCCCCGGCTTGTCATGTCGTTCGGCGATCGTCATCTGGTTTTCCAGCACCTGTGTGCAGCAATTCAGGCGACGGCCTTCCCGCCGCTGGCTCCAGAATATACCCCCATGAGGTATCTGTCAACGGCGTCCCTGCCCCGTTCCGCCCCTTTCCCGGTCCGCGCCCTGGCGTCGTGCCGCCTCACCGTCCCATCGCCGCGCCGCCCCATCGTCATCCCGCACCTACTCATCGTCATCCCGAGCGACGTCGAGGGATCTCGTCAATTTGGATGGCAGAGCACGAGATGCCTCGACAAACTCGGCATGACGAAATGGGGACGACTCGTCACTTGCCGACTTGCCGACTTGCCGACTCGTCAGGCGCGGCATGATGGCGTATGGGCTCGGCAGGCCGACCCGGATCGCTTGCCAGATTTACCCCTGGAGGGTATAGTTCGCACATGAACGATTCCACCGCCGCGCCCGACGCGGCCCCCGACGCCATCGACTCCGCGGCTCCCGACGCGACGCGGCATTCCCTGTCGTACGCGCAAGACAAGGCGAAGATCCTCAACCGCCTGCGCCGGTTGGAAGGCCAGGTGCGAGGCGTGCAGCGGATGGTCGAAAACGACCAGTATTGCCTCGACGTGCTGACACAGTTGTCGGCGATCATCGCCGGAGCCCGCGCCACCGGCTTGCTGCTGCTCGAAGATCACATTCGCGGCTGCGTCCTCGGCGCGAGCGAAGACGGTCGCGAAGCCGCCCTCTCCGAACTGACCGACGCCATCGAACGTTTCACCCGCACCGTCGGCTGACCAGCGCCGAGCCCGGATGGCGGATGCCCAACGAAACGGACCGAAGTCCGGGCGCGTTCGAATGGTAGGATAATTGTCGCGATTCCGATGGATGGAGGAAGCGCGTCGGCGCCCGCAGCCGATTCGCCAATGCGTGGCCGCCTTCCCATTCCGTCGGGATACGCCATCTCCAATTCATTGGCCGCCCAGCATCGAGCGCCAGGAGACGACCCCGCAATGGACAGCAACACGTTCGACGGTTTGACGCGTACGCTCGGCACGCGCCGCAGCCGACGCGACGCGCTGAAAAGCGTCGCCGCCGGCCTCATCGGCCTTGGCGCCGCCAAGGGCGCTTCCGCCCAGGTCACGCCCGCGCTGGCGACGTGCGGCCAGAGTTGTTCTGTCAACTCGGATTGCAACGCCGGGTTGCGCTGCAGCCGCTCGGGCAACAACGGCATCTGCGTCGCCATCGCCGACAGCCGCACGTCGTGCAACCGGAACCTCAATTGCAGCCAAAACTACGAGGTGTGCCGCAACGGACGGTGCGTCAACCAGTCGTCGTGCTCTCGCTGCAACGTCGCCGCGGATTGTCCGACCGGCCAGATCTGCCGGAACGGCGACTGCCGGGAGTGCACCCGGGATGGCCAGTGCCCCGGTCGCCAGATTTGCCGGAACGGTCGCTGCGAACGCAACCGGAACCAGTGCAGCCGCAACCGCGATTGTGGGCGCAACCAGCGCTGCCGGAACGGCCGCTGCGTGCGGCGGTAGGAACGCCGCAGAGAACCCCCGGGAAGCGGCCGGTCGATCCCGCTCGGGCGCCGCGGCGTCTTGCCGGAGACCGCGACGCCGCCCGCTTCGAACTGACCGACGCCGTTCGAACCTGCCCGGCCAATCGCACGCATTCGCGGCGCTCTCTGGCGATAGCCGTACACGCGGCGCGGGAGGAGGCTGTGTTCAGGTCGGTTCGAGCCGAACGGCACGGTCTCTTGTCGGCAAAGCCGGGCCGTTGGAGGCTGGCAGCGTGAGCGGCGCGTTCTCGCACGCGCCGCTCGTCTTCGCTGCCGCATGATGCCGACAATGCGGTCGGTTCGCCCCGGAGGGCGTGGCGTCGTCGGCTACGGGACCGGCGTGGCGCTGACCGGCGTAGCCCCGCCGACCGCCGCGCACTCCGCCGCTGGCGTCGCCGATTCGGTCTCGCCGCTCGACGCCAGTCGGGCGATCATGCCGCCGCCGTGGTCGGCGCCGACCGCCGGCACGGCGACATACAGCGCCCCATCCGGCCCGAACCGCAACGCGATCGGGAACATCAGGCCGGTCGCCACGTCTTCACTGCTGGCCGGCCCGGACTGGCGCACGACGCGGCCGCTGCCGGGAACCAGGAACGGCGGCTGCTGCAGATTGCCGGTCGACAGTTCGGCGGCGTAGAGCGTTCCATCTGACCCGACCGTCAGCCCGGTCACGGTCGTCAATCCGGTCCAGACAGTCGTCACCGTTCCATCCGGCGCGACGTGAATCACCTTGGCCGCGCCATCCGGAAACGGCACGGCGGTCAAGGTGCCGATGAAGACGCCGCCGTTGGGGTCCAGCGCGAGCGCGCTCGGCACGGGGTGATCCGCCGACAGATCGGCGACGCGGCGAATCGCGCCATCCGGGGTCACGCTCAACACGCCGCCGCTGTTCGGCTCGAGCACCCAGAACGCGCCGGCCGTCGGGTCGGCGACCATCCGATAACCGTCCGCGTCCGGATCGAAGTCGGGCGGCGGCTTGGCGACCGGGTTGGCCCGCAGCCAGGTCGACAGATCGGCGACCAGCACGCTGGAGCCATCGGCCTGGACGCGGTAGATGCCGGCGGGCTGGTTCGGATTGCCGTGCGCGGG
>JAICJJ010000249.1 GCA_025928535.1 Thermomicrobiales bacterium | reverse complement strand
GTCGTCGACACCCGACTCCTCCTTTCTTTCCGGGACGAGCGTCTGACATCATGCCAGAGCCCCGGATCGTGCAACAGGTTCCAAACTCGCGAGCGCCGCTCTGACGAAACGCCTCGGCGCGGCATTGTTTCTGCTACCCCGCTGTGCGTTGCCAGACGCCGCGCCCGAAACGCGCCGGCGCGCACAGGAGTTCGGCGAGCAACCGGCGGGTGTCGTCCCGGGCTCTTCCCGCCGTTCGAGCTCCTGTAGTACGACGGCTTTCCGGATTGACCCGGGCTTCCAATCGCGGGTCGGCCGTGACGCCTGAGCACAACCTGCGACGGCGCTTGACGAGAGGAGATGGTCATGGCGGTTGATCAGGAGAGCGAGAAGCGGAACGACAGTCGGCGGACGATGTCGCGCCGCGATGTGATGAAAGGCGCGGCGGCCGGGGTCGCGGCGCCGGCGCTCGGGAGCCTGGTCGGCGGTCGGAGCGCCGCCGGGGCTCCGGCCAGGATCTCCGCCCGGCAAGCCAAGCCGACTTCACTCAACATGATCTATGCGACCGTCGAAGCGGATGTCGACGCGATCAAACTCGTCTTGCCTGATTTCAAGAGCGAAACCGGCGTCGCCATCAACCTCGATTCGCAGCCGTACGACGCCTTGCAGCAGAAGGTCTTCGCCGAACTGGCGGCCAACAGCAGTTACTACGATGTCATGATCGTCGATACGCCCTGGACGCCGGCTCTCGCCGGCAAGCTGGAGCCGCTGAGCGGCTACCTGACGAATTCCGCCGTCAACGACGTGGCCGACGTGGCGCTCGACGACTTCATCGAAAAGGTCTTCTACGACACGGCGGTCTACAACCCGAAGACCACCCACCTCCAGTTTCCGAAGCAGGATACGATCGACCTCAAGGCGATCACCGCCGGTGGGTTCGAAGTCTTCGGCTTGCCGCTCCAGGCCAACGCCCTGGTCGCGATGTACCGGACCGATCTCTTCGACGATCCGGCCGAGCAAGCGGCCTTCAAGCAGCAGAACGGCAAGGATCTGACCTTCCCGGAGACGACCGACGATTTCGTCACGGTCGCTAAGTTCTTCACCCGGCCGGACAAGAATCTGTACGGCACGACGCTGATGCCCGGCACGGGCGACTGGGCGACCGACGACTTCAAGACGCTCCTCGCCGCCTGGGGCGGCGACGGCCACATGGTGACCGAGGACTTCAAGATGGCGTTCAATTCGCCGGAAGGGGTCGATGCCCTGAAGTGGTACGCCGATCTGATCAACGTCCACAAGGTCACCCCGCCCGGCGTCACCTCATTTTCGTGGGACGACGCGGCGGCGGCGTTCCAGCAGGGCCTGACCGCGATCAGCATGAACTATCACACCACCGCGCTCGGTCCGACGGTCGAGGGCAAGATCGCCTACGCCCTCGTACCGAAGAACAAGACGCGCGGACCGCACTTCGGCACGTGGATGTTGAGCGTCAACAAGTTTTCCAAGAACAAGGAGTGGGCCTACCGCGCCGTTTCCTGGCTCACGAGCGGCAAGACGCAAACGAAGATGCTGGCGGCGCAATTGCACCCGAGCCGCAAGTCGGTCTACGACGCGGCCAAGACCGACCCGGGCGCATCGAAGTTCGGCAACTTCTACGACATCCTCGGCCAGTCGCTGGCGGTCGGCGTCGGCCGACCCCGCCTGACCAACTACGGCGCGGTCGACAAGGAAATCTGGGTCGCCGTCAACAACGCCGCCACCGGCGCCGTACAGCCGGCTGACGCGCTGAAGTCGGCCGCCGACAAGGTGACCCAACTGCTGAAGCAGGCGGGGTATCCCGTCAGTTAGGCGACTGCGATGACGTTGCAGCAGCCGGCTCCCGCCTGGCGGGATCGCGTGGGGAGCGGCGGCCTGCGCCGCCGCTCCCGTGGCGAACCGGCGACGGCTTCGCCCGTCGGGCGCGACCAGGCCAACCGGCTCGGCTGGGGACTCGTCGCGCCGGCGGTTCTCGTGCTGCTGGCGCTGACGATCTTTCCGGCGGCCTATCTGGTCTACGCCAGTTTCCGAAGCTACAACCTGATGACGCCCGAGGCCGCCACCTTCGTCGGGCTCGACAACTACCGCAATATCGTCGCCGATCCCGATTTGCGGCATTCGATGCTGGTGACGCTCCTCTTCGTCGTCCTGGCGGTCGGGATCGAGTTTGCGTTCGGGCTCTGCCTGGCGCTCATCCTCGCCCGCAAGAGCCGCGAAAACACGATCGCGGCGACGCTGCTGATCTTGCCGATGGCGGTGACGCCGGTCGTCTCGGCCCTGGTCTGGCGCGAATTGCTCAACCCGAACTACGGATGGGTCGATTACTACCTGCGCCGGATCGGGCTGATGCACGAGCCGGTCGCCTGGCTGAGCCAGCCAGTCACCGCTTGGATCGCGGTGATCAGTCTCGACGTCTGGCAATGGACGCCGTTCGTCGCCCTGATCCTGATGGCGGGATTGCAGGGGATTCCGCCCGAGCCGCGTGAAGCGGCGGCGGTGGATGGCGCGACCGGGTGGCGTCTGTTCTGGGACGTCATCTTTCCGTTGCTGCGGCCGTTCGTCGCGATCGCCGTGCTGCTGCGCACGCTCGACGCTTTCAAGACCTTCGGCACCATCGACGTGCTGACGGGTGGCGGGCCCGGCGTCTCGACCGAGATCATCAATCTGACAATCTACCGGACCGCGCTGCAAGATTTCAGCGTCGGCGCCGCCGCCGCGCTCGGCATCTCGTTTCTCGTCGTCCTGTCGATCATCGTGCCGCAGATGCTGCGCATCCTGGCGCGCAACAGCGATCTGGTGGAGGGCTGACATGTCCAAGCGGCTGGCGGAGTGGACTCGCGCGGCGGTCGTCCGCATCCTGCTCTGGCTCTGGGTCGCGTTGGCGATGGTCCCGCTCGTCTGGATGGTGACAACGTCGTTCAAACCGTCCGGCTATGCGCAGACGATCCCGCCGACGTGGATCTTCGCGCCGACGCTGGAGCATTACCGCGACGTGCTGACCGGCGCCTCGGCGACGCCGTTCGCGCCGCTGCTTCTCCATAGCCTGATCGTGGCGCTCCTCGCGACGGTGGTCGGACTGGCGCTCGGGCTGACGGCGGCCTACGCGCTGGCGCGAGTCCAGTTCATTGGCAAGAAGTTTCTGGCGATGTGGATCCTGTCGACGTTGATGTTTCCGCCTGTGGTGTCGGTGATCCCGGTCTTCATTCTTGCCGGCCGGCTCGGCCTGATCGACCGGTACATCACGCTGATCATCCCGTACGTCGCCTTCAACCTGCCGCTGGTGATCTGGACGCTGCGCAGCTCGATCCGGCAGATTCCACAGGAGATCGAAGACGCGGCGCTCGTCGACGGGGCGTCGCGGTTCGAGGTGATCTGGCGGATCGTGCTGCCGCTGGCCGCGCCCGGCATCGCCACCGCCGGCATCCTGAGCATGCTCCTGTCGTGGAACGAATTTCTTTTCGCGCTGACCCTGACCCGCTCGGCGGTCAAGACCGCCCCGGTCGGGATCAGCGAATTCACGGGCATGTTCGGCACCCAGTGGGGCAGCCTGACGGCGGGCGCGACGACGATCGTCGCGCCGGTGGTGCTGATGGCGCTCGTGCTGCGCCGCCGCCTGATCGAAGGGCTGACGCTGGGCGCCGTCAAGTGACGGCGGCGCGTCGCGGAGCGTCCCGTGCGGCGCTCGCGGCAGGGAGTGGTTCGATGAAAGCGGTGCTCTTTCCTGGCGATCGCCAGGTCGTGGTGGTCGACCGGCCCCGGCCGGAACCCGGTCCGGGCGAGGTCGTCATCAAGTTGCGGGCGTCGGCGATCTGCCGCAGCGACATGAGCCTCTACTACGGGACGCCGATCGTCGGCGGCGAGGCGACCGGCACTGGCCAGGTTGTTCCCGGTCACGAACCGGCCGGCGAGGTCGTTGCGGTCGGCTCCGGCGTGACGTCGGTCGCGGTTGGCGACCGGGTCGCCGCCTATCTCGCGATCGGCTGCGGCCACTGCGAGTGGTGCCAACGGGGTTACAACTTTCTCTGTCCCGACTGGAAGTGCCTCGGCTTCGACGTCGACGGCGGCGACGCCGACTACCTGCGCTTGCCGGCGGCCAACTGCCTGCCGCTCCCCGACCAGATCAGTTTCGAGGTCGGGGCGGTGATGACCGACATGATCGGCACGCAGTACGACGCCCAGCGCCGCCTCGAGGTCTCCGGCGCGACCAACGTCGCGATCTTCGGCCTCGGCCCGATGGGCGCAGCCGGCGTGCAGATCGCTAAGGCGCGGGGCGCCCGCGTGATCGCGCTCGATATTCTCGACAGCCGACTCGACCTGGCCAAGGCGTTGGGAGCGGACGAGATCGTCAACAGCAAGACCGACGACGCCGTCGCCCGCGTGCGCGACCTGACGGGCGGCCGTGGCGTCGAGGTCGCGATCGACTGCTCCGGCAGTCCCGCCGCCCAGAACGCGGCGCTCGATGTCGCCACCCGCTTCGGCCGCGTCGCCTTCATCGGCGAATCGCGGGCGACCGAGATCAATCCGAGCGATCAACTGATCCGCAAACTCCTGACGGTGATCGGTGCGTGGTACTTCCCGATCTGGGAGTGGGCGGACATCACCCGCTTCGTGATCGAGCATCGGATTCCGGTCGAGAAGTTGATCACCCATCGCTTCCCGCTCGAGCAGGCGGCCGAAGCGTTCCGCATGTTCGATCAACGACAGACGGAGAAGGCGGTCTTCGTCTGGAACTGACGCGGGAGCGCGCGGCGCGGCGCAGGAGGAGCACGATGACGATGCAACTGGCCTTCAACACCTGGGTCTATTCGAGCTTTCCGGTCTGGGTCCCGGCCTATCCACTCGAATACGCGATCGAACACCTGGCGAAGATCGGCTACGACGGGATCGAGATCGGCGCCGCCGCTCCGCACGCCTACCCCGCCTACCTCAGTCCGGAGCGCCGCGCCGAGCTGAAGCGGGTGCTGGACGCGAACGGAATGGTCGTGTCGGCGATGCTGCCGGCGCCCGGCGGCGGTCCTGGCTTCAATGTCGCCTCCCCCTTGCCGGAAGAGCGACGGGCGGCGATCGAGCAGTACGTCGACGTCGGCAAGCTCTGCCACGACCTCGGCGGCAAGATTCTGCTCTATGTCGCCGGCTGGCAGATCTTCGGCACGGCGCGGGAGCAGGCGCTCGACTGGACGCGGCAGGCGCTGGCCGAGATCGCGCCGCGGGTAGCAGAGTTCGGGATGAC
>JAICJJ010000139.1 GCA_025928535.1 Thermomicrobiales bacterium | reverse complement strand
GTTGGAGCGACATCGGCGCCAATGCCGTCGCCCAAGTCCGGGTCGCCCTCTTCAACGACCAGTGGGAGACCTTTTGGCGCGCCGCCTGATCCCGACAATTCCGGCACGCACCCGCGACAGGTTCTGAACCTGCCTCGGTCGTCGCCGCGGTCGCCATCCGCCGGTCGGCGACTGGCGTCCGGAAAAATGCGGCTGATGGCGAGACGACGCCCGGCCCGGCGCAGTATGGTCTCCAAAGCCGATTCGCCCGATCCGGCCGCGGCGCGGCCGTGTCGATCGTTCCAGGAGCCGCCGATGGAGGCGCCGGTCAGCGTCGCCCCGATCACGGTCGCCGATTGCATGCGCCTGTCGTCGCTTGGCTTTGCCGAGATCGTGGCCGGCCGCGCCGGCCTCGGCCGCGAAGTGCGGTGGGTCCACGTCGTCGATGTTCCGAACATCGAGGAATGCCTCGTCGGCGGCGAACTCGTCATGACGAGCGGCATCAGCCTGGGCCACGATCAATCGTTGCAGCGGCGAATCGTGCCGGCGATGGACGCGATGGACCTGGCCGGGCTCGTCGTGGCGATCGGCCCCTATATCGAGCGCGTGCCGGCTCCCATCGTCGCGGCGGCCGACGAGCGTCGGATTCCGGTGCTGGCGCTGCCGTGGGAAATCAACTTCCGCGACGTGACGCAGGCGGTGTTGACCGCGATCGTCGCCCGCCAGCAAGCGATGCTCGAATTGTCGGAGCGCGTCCATCGCGGTCTGACCCGACTCGTTCTCGAAGGCGGCAGCCTGCAAGACTTGACGGAATTGATGACGCGCGTGCTGCGGCGCTCGACGCTGGCGCTCGATCCCGGACTGCACGTCCTCGCGGGCGCGCTTGCAACCGGCGTCGGCGATGCCGCACGGCAGGCGTTGTCGGCGGGACGCCCGTCGGCGCCGGTGGCGGCTCGCCTGCGGGCCGCGGCGCCGCGATCCGACGCGCCGGCGTCGCCGATCCGCTTCGACTTTTCCGATGTAGCCGGGGTGCTTGCGCCGATCGTCGTCGAGCGGCGATTGCATGGCTATCTCTGGATCGACGGCGGCCCGGCGGACCTGGAACTGCTGAACGTCGTCGCGGCCGAGCACGGCGCGACCGTGGCCGCGCTGATCTTGTACAAGGAAGACGCCGTCCGCAGGGCGGAGCGGCGCCTGGAACGTGACGCCCTCGATCGGCTGCTCGACGGCGTCCTGCCCGAACGGTCGACAGCGGGAGCGGCGACTCGGCTCTTGCCACCCGCCGCTGGCTACATGGCACTCGCGCTCGCGCCGCGTGGATTCGACCCGGCGGTTGCCGAATCGATGGCGGAAACGGCCCTGTCGCGGGCCGGCGCGATCGGCAAAGTCCGTTGGCGCGGCCCGCATCTGCTGGTGGTCATGCCCGCGGCGGACGCGCTCCGCGCGGCCGACCTGATCTCCAGATTGCAAGACTTGCTTGCCGGCGACGATGGCCTGCCGCTGGTCGGTGTCAGTCGTGAAGCGCGGTCGCTCGCCGCGATTGGCGACGCCGTGGCGGACGCGCGGGAGGCGCTCCAGATCGGCCCACTGGTCGATGCCGCCGCCACGGTTCATTGGGCCGACAACATGTCGACATTGCTGCAGCTGGCGCGCGACGCGCGCCGCGCGCGCATGGCCGGGCCGGACGCGCCGCTCGACCGTCTCGCCGGTCACGATGCCGCGCAGGGAACGAATCTGGTCGCGACGCTCGACGTCTATCTGCAGCACGATGGCAACGTCTCGGCGGCGGCCCGCGCCCTCGGCATCCACCGCCACACGCTGCTCAATCGGCTCGAGCGCATCGCGGCGGTCGGCGGCGTCGAATTGTCGCCGGCGAGCCGGCTCGATCTGCGGCTCGCATTGCTTTTCGCTCGTCTGACACGCGCGGCTGAAGGCCGGTAAGGCGGCGCATTCGACAGGTTGTCCATTCCGGTTGCGCCAATCCTCGTCACGCTGTCGATTGTCCGCCGTGCGTCCGCGCTCTAGCATCGACCGTGAAACGTTGAATCAGCGACCGTCGGCGGCGCGGAGCGGCGCCGCCGGCGCGCGGCCGGATCGCAGGATCGGAGCAGCAGACGATGGAACGACCGAATTCTCCCACCGGCCGGGCGGCGGCCGAGCGATTCTTCCAGAGCGAACCGTTTCGCGCCGCCGGCCTGTCCCGCCGTCAATTTGTCGCGCGCGGCGGCATGCTGGCGTTGGCTCTCGGCGCGACCGGGCCGTTTCTCCGTGGCCAGCGCGCGCTCGCCCAAAGCGCGACCCCCGCGCCGGCCGGCGGTTCGCCGGCGGCGGTCGAGTTGCCCGAGATCACCGACGTGCCCGCCGCGTTGAAGGGAAGCGGAAAGGTGTTCGTCACCAGTTCCGGCGGCGCCTACGCCGACGCCGAACGACGCGCTTGCTGGGAGCCGTTCAGCCGATTGACCGGCATCGCGGTCGAACCGGTCGAAGGTTTCGGCACGACCCAGGTGAAAGCCCAGGTCGATTCGGGCAACGTCGAATGGGATGTCGTCTCGTTCGATTACTCCAACGTGTTGACGTTGCTGAAACAAGGCGACTATTTCGAGTCGATCGACTACGGCCTGGTCGACACCGCCAATATCGACGAATCCCAACGGCATGAATTCGCGATGGGCCATGTCGCGATCGGCACCGTGATGAATTATCGGACAGACGCCTTCGGCGGCAAGGTTCCCCAGAGTTACGCCGACTTCTGGGATTTCGAAGCGTTTCCCGGCCCACGCAATTGGATGTCCGGCGCGATGGGCATCTCGCCATTTCTCGAAGGCGCGCTGCTGGCCGACGGCGTGCCGATGGACCAACTCTACCCGCTCGACATCAAGCGCGCCCTCGACAGTCTGTCGAAGATTCGCGATCACATCGTCAAATTCTGGGAAAGCGGCGCGCAATCGGCGCAATTGATGGCCGACCACGAAACCGTGCTCGGCGTCGCCTGGAACGGCCGCATCGCGACGCTCGAAGACGACGGCGCGCCGGTCGCGATCCAATGGAACTAGGCGATGCTCGGCATCGACAACTGGGCCGTCCTGAAAGGCGCCCGGAACAAGGAAAACGCGATGAAGTACATCGCGTTTTGCAGCATGGCGGCGCCGCAGGCGCGCCTGAGCATGCTCATCCCGTACGGCTTCGTCAACCGCAAGGCCGCCGAATTGATCCCGCCCGCGCGGCTCGATCGCTTGCCCACCGCGCCGCAATATGCCGACAAGGTTTTCGTCAGCGACAGCGCGTGGTGGGCGGAGCACCTGCAGGAAGCGACTGACGCCTGGAACGACTGGTTGCTTTCCTGACCGCGCCCCGGCGCGGCGCCTGTTCGGGAGCATGGCATGTCCTACTTCACGACTCATCGCAAATGCGCCTTTTGCGGCACGATGCTCTTCGAGCAGGATCGGCCGCTGTCCGAGCAGGCGGCTGACGGTCCCGGCGTGGTCCACTATTGCGATGCGGAGTGCCGCACGGCGCATCGCGAAGCGTGGCCGCTCGCTCGCGTCGCTGGCGAGCTGGCGAAATGGCGCCCCGCCCCGCCGCCCGCGCCGCGGGCGGATCTCGATCCGATCGCGCTCGAACTGGTCGCCGGCGCGCTCGCCTTCGTCGTCCGCCAAATGGCGTACACGATGCAGCGGACGGCCTATTCGCCCGTGTTCGCGGAGGCGAACGATTTCACCTGCGCGTTGTTCGACGCGGATCTCGAGATCGTGGCGCAGCACCAGGGGCTGCCCGGGCATCTCGGCTCGTTGCGCTACGCCGTGCCCTGGGCGGTCAAGGCGGTCGGCCCGGAAACGCTCGAGCCGGGCGACGTCCTGATTCACAACGATCCGTATCGCGGCGCGCCGCATCTGCCGGAAGTGACTGTCATTCGGCCGATCTTCGCGGACGAACGACTCGTGCTCTACGCCGCGACCACCGCCCATCAAACTGACACCGGCGGCAAGTCGCCCGGCAGTATGCCGGGCGACGCGACCGAGATTTATCAGGAAGGGTTGATCATCCCGCCGGTCAAGCTCTTCGCGCGTGGGCGCGAATGCGGCGACGTGTTCCGCTTGCTGCTGGCGAACGTGCGGACGCCGCGCTCGTCGTACGGCGACATCAGCGCCATGTGCGGCTCGCTCGTCACCGCCGAACGCCTCTTCGGCGAACTGGTCGGCCGCCACGGTCTCGCGCCATTGCTCGGCTACATGGACGAGTTGAAGAACTACGCCGAACGCCGGCTGCGGCGCGAGATCGCGTCGCTGCCGAATGGCATCTACCGCGGCGAATGCATGATTGACGACGACGGCGTCACGATCGGCGCCCACAGAATCGCGGTCAGCGTGGCGATCCGCGACGACAGCGTCATCGTCGATTTTCGCGGCAGCGCGCCCCAGGCGCGGGGGCCGGTCAACGCCGTTTTTTCGGTCGCGCACGCCGCCGCGTTGAACAGCATCCTGCAGACGCTCGGCGCCGACGTGCCGATCAACCATGGCCTCCACCGGCCGCTGCGGCTGATTGCCCCGCCCGGCACGGTCGTCAATGTCGATCACCCCGGCGCGCTCAACAGCGGCAACACCGAATCGCACAATCTGCTCGTCGAAGCAGTGCTCGACGCCATCCGCGACGCCGTGCCCGATCGCGTCTGCGCGCCGTCCGCCAGCACCACTTGTCTGATGACGGGGGGCGCCGCGAATCCGGAAACGCGCGAGCCGTACACGCTGGTGACCTGGGAAGCGGCGGGATGGGGAGCGTTTCGCGACGCCGACGGCGTCACCGCGATGGGCCGCTACGCGTCGATGATCGTCCGCAACATCCCGGTCGAGGTGCACGAAACGCAATTTCCGTGGCGGATCAAGGATTGGCGGTTGCGCGTCGATTCCGGCGGGGCCGGCACGTTCCGGGGCGGCCTCGGCTGCTGCCGGGAATACGAATTACACGCGCCGGAATTCGTGTTCGGAGTCAATTCGAACCGGGGCCGATTCGTGCCGGAAGGGATCGCCGGCGGCCAGCCATCGTTGCCGACCCGCTGGTGGATTCGCCGCGACGGCGCGCTGCACGATCCGCTCGGCCTCGATCCGAGCCTCGTCAGCGGCGACAAGTTCAACGGCTTCCGGATCGTCGACGGGGACGCGGTGCTGGTCGAATGCCCCGGCGGCGGCGGCTGGGGACCTCCCCAGGCGCGCGATCCGGAGCGGGTGCGGGAAGACCTGCGGCAAGGCTACATCTCGCTCGACGAGGCGGTCGCGGTCTATGGCCTCGACCGGTCGGACGCGGAAGCGATCGCCGCGCGCTATCACTGGGAGGGGAATCGATGAAGGCGGCCGGCATCGACATCGGCGGCACATTCACCGACTTCCTGCTGCTGGACGACGACGCTGGTCGGATCGACCTCTTTAAAGAGCCGTCGACGCCGCGCGATCCGTCGCATGCGTTTCTGACGGGTCTCGACATCATGGCGGAACGCGGCGCGCCCGCGGCCACGCTCGATCAATGCATCCACGGCACCACCGTTGCGACCAACACCGTCATCCAGCGCAACGGCGCGCGGACCGGCTTGATCACGACGGCCGGGTTTCGTGACGTGCTCGAGATCGGCCGCAGCAATCGACCGCACGACCACATCTACGGCCTGCGCTGGAATCGACCCGCGCCGCTGGTCGAGCGCTATCTCCGGCTCGGCGTTCCGGAGCGCACCGACCGCCATGGCAGGATTGTCGAGCCGCTCGACGAAGCGCGCTTGCTCGACGCGCTGGCGTTTCTCGACCGTCATGGCGTCGAAGCGGTCGCCGTCTGCTTTCTCTTTTCCTACCTGAACCCGACGAACGAGCGGCGGGCGCTGGCGCTCGGGCAGGAACATTTTCCGCATCTGGCATTCTCCATTTCGTCGAACATCTTGCCGCAGTGGCGCGAATACGAGCGGATGAACACCACCGCCGCCGACGCCTTCATCAAGCCGGTGATGGACCGCTATCTCGGCAATCTCGAAGCGGGGTTGCGGGCGCGCGGCAATCACCGCGGCTTGCTGATCATGAAGTCGAACGGCGGCGTGATGCAGGCGCGGACCGCCCGCGACTATCCGATCGAAACGTTTCTCTCCGGCCCGGCCGCGGCGGTGGTGGCGGCGCGGCACATCGGCGCGCAGGCCGGGTTGGCGAATCTGATCGAAATGGACATGGGCGGCACGAGTTTCGATCTGGCGCTGATCGAAGCCGGCGAATACCGCTACACCACCGACGCCGAGATCGCGCCGACGCTGCCGATCAGGGCGGCGATGATCGACATCCGGACGATCGGGGCCGGCGGCGGCTCGATCGCGTGGATTGACGACGGCGGGGCCTTGAAAGTCGGCCCGCAGAGCGCCGGCGCCGATCCCGGCCCCGCCTGTTACGGGCGTGGCGGCGAGCAGGCGACCGTCACCGATGCGAACGTCGTCCTTGGCCGGATCGACCCGGCGCATTTTCTCGGCGGCCGGTTCGCGTTGCGGCCCGAATTGGCGGCGGGCGCCATCGGCCGGCTCGCCGCCCGTTTCGGCATGGCGCCGGCGGCGATGGCGCAAGGGATCGTCGACATCACGGTCGCTCGCATGACGCAGGAAGTCCGCGCGGCCATCGCCAACCGCGGCGCCGATCCGCGCGAGTTCGCGCTGTTTGCCGGCGGCGGGGCGGGGCCGCTGCACGCGCCCGCGATCGCCCGCGAACTTGGCGTGCGGCGGGCGCTCGTGCCCCGATTCCCCGGCTTGCTCTCGGCGATCGGGCTGCTGCTCTCCGATTTGCGCTTCGACAGCGTCCGCACCTTTCCCTGCCTGCTCGAACGCGCCGGAACCGAACGGATCGCCGAGTTGCTGCGGGAAATGGCGACCGACGCGGCGGCGCGGATTCAGGCCGAAGGATTCGAGACGCGGCCGACGATCGTCGCGTCGCTCGACATGCGCTACGAACGCCAAAACTGGGAGATGAACGTCGTCGTCGATCTCGAGCGGATGGCGGCGGACGACGTCGCCGCGCTGTTTGACCGCCAGCATGAGCGGCTGTACGGCTTCGCCCTGCCCGGCGAACGGCACGAGGTGATCAACCTCCGCTGCACGGCGATCGGGGCGATCAAGGACCCGGCCGCGCTGCTGGAGCGCCTGCGACCCGCGTTTCCGGAGCGGCCGGGGGCGGCGAAAGGCCAGCGCCGCGTT